>JBAVWB010000101.1:0-2320 GCA_049697615.1 Thiobacillus sp.
CCGCCATGAACCAGCTCAACCAGATCACCCAGCAGAACGCATCCTCCTCCGAAGAACTCGCCGCCACCGCCGAAGAGATGAGCAGCCAGGCCGAACAGCTGCAGCAGACCATGAGCTTCTTCAAGGTCGGCTCCGGAGAAACCCAGAAGGTGGCCAAGACCGCCGCCCACAAGGCGAACGTTGCCCACCTGGCGCACCCGGCGGCCAAACCGGCGGCCAGGCTGGCTGTTGCGGCCCCGTCCGAAGCCGAATTCGTCAGGTTCTAGGAGCGGACATGGGCGCACTTGTGAAAAGAAACGACCGCCAGGCGGCGGTCGAAGTGGTGGCCGAGGATAGGAACCAGTACCTGACCTTCCAGCTGGGCGGGGAAATGTTCGCCATCGGCATCCTCAACATCAAGGAAATCATCGAGTACGGCAGCCTGACCGAAGTGCCGATGATGCCGGAATTCATCCGCGGCGTGATCAACCTCAGGGGCGCGGTGGTGCCGGTGCTGGACCTGTCCGCGCGCTTCGGCCGCAAGCGCACCGAAGTCACCCGGCGCACCTGCATCGTCATCATCGAAGTCGAGACGAACGAAGAGAAGCACGACGTGGGCGTGGTGGTGGACTCGGTGTCGGAAGTGCTGGAGATCGCGGGCGGAGAGATCGAGCCCGCGCCGAGCTTCGGCACCAAGATCCGCGCCGACTTCATCCACGGCATGGGTAAGGTGAACGGCAAGTTCGTGATCATCCTGAGCGTAAACAACGTGCTGTCGCTGGATGACCTGGCGCTGCTGGAGCATGCGGCAGGGGCGGATGTGCCGTTGGCGGCGCCTGCCGCGTGACCATGTTTTTCGCTTTCCGGGCTTTCTCCCTCTGGTGGGGGGAAGTCGGGGAATCTGTTTCTTAATCAATCAGCAAAGGAGTATCAAAGCATGAAAAAAGCAATGTTTGCCGCAACCGTTCTGGCCGGCGCACTGTTCGCCGGGTCTGTGCATGCCAAGACCGTGAAGGACGTCGTCCAGGAAATCGTCCAGGCCGCCGCTAATTCCGCAGTGGTGCAGGCAGTGAAGGAGCAAAACGCCAAGGGCGTTGGACTCGCCAAGATTCAGGAGCAGGACAAGGAATGGATGGGCGCCAAGGAGCCGAACGCGTTCATGAAGTCCCTCACCGCGAACTCGGCAGCGAAAGCACTGGCCTCGGCCGAGAAATCCAAGCCGTATCTGGTGGAGTTCATCCTGACCGACAACCAGGGCGCGAATGTCGCCATCACCGGCATGACTTCCGACTACTGGCAGGGCGACGAGCCGAAGTTCACCAACGCCTTTGCCGACGGCAAGGGCGAGACCTACATCGCGCGTCCGCAAAAGGACAAGAGCAGCGGCGAGGTGATCTCCCAGGTGTCTGTGCCGGTCATGGCCGACGGCAAGGCGATCGGCACGCTAACAGTCGGCGTGCGTGTAGACAAACTGCAATAACAGCAGCGCCATTCGCGGGGTGCGGCCGCATGGCGTGCGCACCTAGCGGCGAGCCGGCATTGACGAAGAAATGGAGTAAGCCATGTTCAAGAACATGAAAATCGGCACCCGCCTCGGCCTGGCGTTCACCACGATGGTGTCGATCACGCTGGTCATCTGCACCCTGGCTACCATGCGCATGGGGCAAATGGACGAGAACACCGACGCAATCGTCAACGACCGCTATCCGAAGACGGTGGCGGCCAACGATCTCATCGACAACGTCAACCTTATCTCGCGCGCCGCACGCAATGCGCTGCTGTTCACAGACAACACGATGATCGAGACCGAGATCGCCCGCATCCGCGACACGCAGAAGAAAAACGGCGACCTCATCGAAAAGCTCGAAGCGGGCGTCAAATCCGATAAGGGCAAGGAACAGCTCGGCAAAATAAAGGAGAGCCGGCAGAAATTCGCTGCAGGCACGGACAAGCTGATTGAATTGGCCCAGAGCGACGCAGCAGCGGCTACGGACTACCTGATCAAGGAGTTCAGCCCGGTCAACAACGCTTATCTCGGCGCCGTCAACGATCTGATCAAGTACCAAGGCGAGTTGATGGAGGAGAGTGGCAAGGAATCCAAGGAGACCTACGCCGCGTCGCGCAACTTCATGATTGCTCTTTCAGCGATTTCTGCGCTGCTCTCGGCCGCGCTGGGAATCTGGATCGTGCGTTCCATCACCCGCCCGATCAACCAAGCAGTGGTTGTTGCCAACCAGCTGGCCGAAGGCGATCTGACGGTAAAAATCGAAGTCAACTCCAGGGACGAAACCGGCCAACTGCTCGCTTCCATGCAGAACATGGTCGAGAAGCTGTCCCAGAT
>JBAVWB010000102.1:0-9794 GCA_049697615.1 Thiobacillus sp.
GCGTGGTGGGACAAGGTCGACAGCAAGTTCAAAGGCTGGACCGCCGCGCGCTTCCGCAAGGAAGGTTTCCGCGCCGTGCCCGGCTGCGTCGTGCGCCGCTCGGCCTATATCGCGCCCGGCGTGGTGCTGATGCCGTCCTTCGTCAACATCGGCGCCTACGTCGATGAAGCCACCATGGTCGACACCTGGGTCACCGTCGGTTCCTGCGCGCAGATCGGCAAGAACGTGCACCTCTCCGGCGGCGTCGGCATCGGCGGCGTGCTGGAGCCGGTGCAGGCCAACCCCACCATCATCGGCGACAACTGCTTCATCGGCGCCCGTTCCGAAGTGGTCGAAGGCGTCATCGTCGAGGACAACAGCGTGATCTCGATGGGCGTCTACATCGGCCAATCGACCAAGATCTACGACCGCGAAACCGGCGAAGTCACCTATGGCCGCGTCCCCGCCGGCTCGGTGGTGGTGTCCGGCAACCTGCCGTCCAAGGACGGCAGCTATAGTCTGTATTGCGCGGTGATTGTGAAGAAGGTGGACGAGAAGACCCTGTCCAAGGTCGGCATCAACGAACTGCTGCGCGGAATCTGATCCAACCCTGTGGTTCCGGGAAAGGAGACACCATGAAATTCAAGCTCATAGTCACCGCCCTGCTCGCCGCCAGCCTGCTGGCGTGCCAGGCCAACCCGGTTTCCGGCCGCAAGCAGCTGGTGCTGGTTTCCGAAGAACAGGCGCAAGCCTCCTCGGCCCAGGCCTACACGCAAACGCTCTCCGAAGCGCAGAAGAAGGGCAAGCTCAGCACCGATGCCGCGCTGAACGCCCGCGTCAAGCGCATCACCGACCGTCTGATCGTGCAGGCCGGCAACATGTATGCGCCCAGCCGCGAGTGGAAATGGTCGGTTGCGGTGATCGACGAACCCACGCTCAACGCGTGGTGCATGCCCGGCGGCAAGATGGCGATCTACACCGGCATCATCGAGAAGCTGAAGCTCAGCGACGACGAGATCGGCCAGATCATGGGCCACGAAATCGCCCACGCGCTGCTGGGGCACGGCCGCGAGCGCATGTCGCGCGCCATCGCCATGCAGGGCGGCATGACGCTCGGCTCCATCGTCGCCGGGCGCGACCTCAGCATCCTGGCGCCGGTGGCCGACATCGCACTGACGCTGCCGAACAGCCGTGAAAACGAATCCGAGGCCGACCGCTACGGCATCGAACTCGCCGCCCGCGCCGGTTACGACCCGCGCGCCGCGATCAGGCTGTGGGAAAAAATGGGCGCCGCCAGCGGCGACGGGCCGCCGGTATTCCTCAGCACCCACCCCTCGCCCACCAACCGCATCCAGGCGCTGAATGCGCTGGTACCGAAAATGATGCCCCTCTACGAGAAAGCACGCCCATGAACATGGACCCCACGCCCGTCGCCGACGAAAAGAACGCCAGCCTCAAGACCCTGACCACGGTCATCTATGCGCTTTACGCACTGGCGCTGTTTGCCGGCGTTTCCGCCATCGTCGCCATCGTGCTGAACTACATCAAGCGCGAAGAGGTCCAGGGCACCTGGCTGGATAGCCATTTCCGCTGGCAGATCAGCACCTTCTGGTGGAGCGTGGTGTGGTGCGTGGTGGGCTGGCTCACTTTCATCATCCTGATCGGATGGGTCGTGTGGGGCGTGGCCTTCGTCTGGTTCATCTACCGCATCGCCAAGGGCTGGCTCAATCTCAACGACAACAAGCCGATGCCGGTTCAGTAATCAAACGGACACCTGCCTGAACGATCAGGCGGGTGGGGCCAGCAGATGCGCCCACTCATCGATCGGGATCGGTTTGCAGAACAGAAGTCCCTGATAGGCCTTGCAATCAATCTGCAGCAGAAAATCGCGTTGCGCCTGGGTTTCCACCCCTTCTGCAATCACCTGCAAGCCCAGCGACCGGCTCATCGCGATGATGGCCCGCACAATGGCGGCATCGTTCGGGTCCTCCGTCACATCGCGAATGAAGGATTGGTCGATCTTCACCTGATCCAGCGGCAGACGCTTGAGATAGGACAGGGACGAATAGCCGGTCCCGAAGTCGTCCAGGCAGAAGCTCACCCCCAGCGCGTTGAGCTGCTGCATCCAGCAGACCACCGCGTCGACGTTTTCGAGCACCACGCTCTCGGTCAGTTCGAGTTTGAGCCGGGCCGGATTGATGCCGCTCGAAACAACGCTCTGCATCACCGTGTCGACGAAGTCGGGCTGATGGAATTGCCGGGCGCTGACGTTGACTGACATCTTCAGGCCCTGCGTGTGCGGATCGCTCTCCCAGGCCTTGAGCTGGGCGCAGGCCGTATCCAGAACCCATTTTCCGATGGGAAGAATAAGCCCGGTCTCCTCGGCCAGCGGAATGAATTCGGCCGGATAAACCATGCCCGAGTTCGCCGGCAACCAGCGCAGCAGCGCCTCGGCACCGATCAGGTCGCCGTCCTGATCGACCTGCGGCTGGTAGTAGAGCCGGAACTCGCCCTTGTCCAACGCCTGGCGCAGCGCCGCCTCCATGGCCATACGCGAGTCGATGGCCGCCTGCATGGCCGGGTTGAAGAATCGGACCAGATTACGTCCCGCGCCCTTGGCCTGGTAAAGCGCGACGTCGGCCTGCTTCAGCAACATGTCGACCGTGGCGTCCTGTCCACAGAACAGCGTCAGGCCGATGCTGGTTGTACCGTGAAACCGGGATCCGTTGACGTTGAGCGAATAGGGCTGGTTGAGGGCGTAGCGCACCTTCTCCCCGATCGCCTCGGCCTGGGTGGCGGCATGCGGCTCGTCCTGGCCCAGATTCTCCAGCAACACCACGAACTCGTCGCCGCCCAGGCGGCACACGCTGTCCTGCTGGCGCACGTTGGCGGTCAAGCGTCGTGCCACTTCGACCAGCAACCGGTCTCCGACATCATGGCCCTGGGTGTCGTTGAGGGTCTTGAAGTGATCCAGGTCCAGGATCATCAGCGCGCCAAACTCGCGGCTGCGATCGCTGGCGATCAGGGCCTGACCCAGACGGTCCATCAGCAGCCGCCGGTTGGGCAGCCGGGTAAGCGCATCGAAATAAGCCAGATCCCGTATCTGCTTTTCCACCAGCTTGCGCTCAGTGATGTCGCGCGCCAGGCCGAGCACATAGGGCTGTCCGGAAAATTCGAAATAATTGGCGTTGAGTTCCACCGGAAACGCGATTCCCCCGCGGGTCTTGTGGCGCGTCTCGAATGTCATCGTTTTCAGGATCTTGAGCTGATCCCAGAAAGCCTTCCACTGTTCTGGCTGCGTCACGTCGTGATCGACATCGATGACCCGCAGCTTCAGCAGTTCGTCACGCGGATGCCCAAGCGCCCTGCACGCCTCATCGTTCACATACTGAAAATGGCCCTGCTCGTCGGCAAGATAGGCCGCTTCCTTCACATGGTTCAGCGCGAAATCCACCAGCGCCAGTTGTCGATTTGCGCTTTCGCGTTCGGTAATGTCGCGTGAGATGCCCAGCACGCCGAGCACCCTGCCATCGCGGGCACGCAGAGGCGTTTTCAGCGTTTCGAGCAAGGCACGACGGCCATCGTCTGCGAAGGTCACCCATTCCTCATTCTTGACCGGTTGACCGGCGGCCATGGCCTTCAGGTCCTGCTGACGGAAAAACTGCGCCAACTCGGGTTCGACAAAATCGAAATCGGTTTTGCCCAGGATCTCCGATTCAGGTGCCCCGAAAAAGCGTTCGAAAGCCGGGTTGCACATCTGGTAGGTTCCGCCCGCATCTTTCAGCCACACAAGATCGGGGAAGGAATCCAGGATCAGCTTTTTTTGCTGCTCGCTTTCTTCAAGGTGGCGGGTGACGGTTTTCAGTTGATCATGCTCCCGCAACAACGTGCTTTGCTTCAGCATCGCCAGCACGATCACCATCAGTGCGCCGGTGTTGACGGCGTCGCTGACCGCCTGGGACACGCCCGCGTGGGGGTCCGCCCAGATCACCGCAAGACAGGCCAGCACGACGGCCGCCAGCGGCAGCATGCGCAGCAAGCCTTCGCTGCGCCGTTCCCATACGGCATTGCGGGAGGGTTCGATGTTCCAGTACAGCGTGGCCAGGCCCATGCCCACCACCGAAAATGAAAACAGGCTGTTGAACCAGACGCCGTCGGAGGTGGCGCCATCCAGCGCCATGGCGTTCCACACCATCCAGCAGACCCCCGTGACCAGCAGGGAAACCAGGAACAGCCAGTAACTCCAGGAAAACTTCAGACGCAGGGTGAGTGCCGCGACCAAACCGATGCAGGCAGTTGCAAGCAGGCTGGCCGGATAGGCCACCATCACAATCATGGGAAGCAGCGCCAAGTCTCCACGCCTGGGCAAATACCACACCAGAACCAGCGTCGTGGCAGCGATGGCGAGGGTGGCCGCATCCAGCAGCAGGGTCTTGCGCTGGACACGGCCGGCCAGCCGGAAGGCCTCGATCAGCAAGCCTGCGGCAACACCGGGGCCCAGCAACAAATAGAACAGATCGGACGGCGACGGGAAACCGGCATAACCCATCAGAACCTGCGTATCCCAGATGATCTGGCCGACCGCGTAGGCGCTCAGTCCTATCGCGATCCAGCGCAGCCCCCGGACGCTGTCGGCCTGCGCCCTGCGCACCCCAAACCACGCCAGCACCGCCGCCGTGACCGTGCCTGCCGTCCAGTGCAGGTTGTCGAAAAAGCGGTCCAGCCGCACTTCCTGCGCCAGGCCGATGCCCACCACACCGGCCAAAAGCCCGATCACACCCGCAATCAGCACAAGGCGCGCAGGCAGGATCAGCTTGGTCCGGCTGTCATGACCCATCGATTGAGCATCCCCCCAAAGCATTTCCTGACGGCGGCAAGGCAATCCTCACCGCCGATTTCAAGCTTATTGTAGCGAGCGTACACCGCCATGGTTCTTTATACATACTGGCGGCCATTGCGTCAGAAACAGCGCGCGGCGCAGCCGGTAAACCCTTCAAATTAAAGGATAGAATTACTCCATGCGCCGGCAAAGGGCGTGGCCGGAAACTCCATCGACAAAAACCGCCCTGATGACCGCTCTTGCACGCCGCCTTTTCGCCTGCTTACTTGCCGGCTTCAGCTTTGCTGCGCTGGCAAACGGCCTCCCGCTTTCAAACCAGGTGGCCGGCGGCGACAGCGAATACATCGTTCAGCCCGGCGATTTCCTGATCGCCATCGGCGCCCGCTTCGGCCTGCCGCCGACCCTGCTGGCGCGTGACAACGCCGTTCCCTACGAGGCGCTGATCCACCCCGGCCAGCGCTTCCGCATCCACAATCCACACATCGTGCCGGCGACGCTCGACGACGGCATTCTCATCAACATCCCGCAGCGCATGCTGTTCCACTTCAGCCAGGGCACGCTGCGGGCCGCCTATCCGGTCGGCCTCGGCAAGCCCAGCTGGCCCACCCCGGAGGGCGAATTCCAAATCGTCGCGCAGGAAATGAACAAGGCCTGGAAGGTGCCCCAATCCATCCAGGAGGAAATGCGGCGCGAGAACAGGATCGTGCTGGAAGAAGTGCCGCCCGGCCCCGACAATCCGCTCGGTGCCCACTGGCTTGGCCTCAGCCTGTGGGGCTATGGCATCCATGGCACCATCGCGCCGTCGAGCGTATACCATTTCCGCAGCCACGGCTGCATCCGCCTGCATCCGGACGACATCGCCGAACTTTTCGACCGGGTGAGAGTCGGAACCCCGGGTCGCCTCATCTACCAGCCCGTCCTGCTGGCCGTCGTCGAAGACGGGCGCATCCTGCTCGAAGTTCATCGCGACATTTACAATATGGGCGTCGATCCAGCGCAAACCGTCCGCGACCTGGCAGACGTCCATGAACTGGGCCCGTCCATCGACTGGTCCCGAGTGGCGGACGTCATCGCCGCGCAGGACGGCCTCGCCCGCGAAGTCGGCCGGGTGCGCAACACCACGCAAGGAAAACCATGAAGCACACCTTCAACCGCCGCAGCTTTCTCAAACTGGGCCTGCTCGCCCCCGTCCTGCCGCTGCCCGCATTCGCCGGCCAGTTGTCCCCGGGCGAGCGCCGGCTCAGCCTGCACAACCTGCATACCGGGGAAAAGGTCGACCGGCCCTACTGGATCGAGGGCGACTACGTAGCGGAATCCCTCGCCGACATCAATCGTGTCCTGCGCGACCACCGCACCGACCAGGTGGCCGCCATCGACCCCCAACTGCTCGACCTGCTCCATCGGATCAGCGCAGCGGTGGGCGCATCGAAGCCGTTCGAAATCATTTCCGGCTACCGTTCGCCGGCCAGCAACCTGTTGCTGACCGAGAACACCTCCGGCGTCGCCAAGCGCAGCCTGCACATGGAAGGCAAGGCCATCGACCTTCGCCTGCCCGGTATCCCGCTGGCGGACTTGCGCCAGGCCGGGCTCATGCTGAAAGGCGGCGGCGTCGGCTATTACCCGGAATCCAATTTCGTGCATCTGGATGTCGGGCGCGTGCGCACCTGGGGCGCCTAGGCGCCTGCTGCCATTTCGCCCCCCTGTTCCACTTACCTATCCTCACGTCGCGTTTCACTCCAAGCCATCCTTCGGCCGGCGAACCGCCTATATTGATCCAATAGGCAGCATCGCCCGCGCCTGATTCCGGAAGCCTCGGCGTGACGGAAAGGGCACGCACGCAGGGGATGTCTTACGCCCCTTTATTCAACAATGGAGGACACGACATGGCCAGTCAGACACGCACACCGGTCGAGCCGGGCAATGATCCCGACATTACCTGGCGAGGCGCTTTCAGCCTCGAGCAGCGCGAAGCGATGATTCGCGAGGCCGCCTTCTACCATTTCATGAAGCGTGGCTACGCACCCGGACATGATCTGGATGACTGGCTTGCCGCCGAATCCGAGATCGAACGCATCTCGACCGATACCGCGGAACGCCCGACGGAAGCCGGGGTACAGCAAAGCGGCATGCATGGCGCCGGCAAGGATGAAGAATTGAAGCGGATCATCAAGCAGCATCCGCAAAAGGCCATCCCGCAGATCGAGAGCGTCGAGCCGGAAAAGGCGCCGTTCAGGGAATAAGCCCGCCACCGACCTGTCTGTCATGCAAGGCTGGCAGTTTGCGAGAAAATTGCACATGCCATGCCCCGCATGACAGAACAGCCATGACACCCGAACCCGGCATCACCCTGCCCGACTATCACGGCGGCAGTCTGGTCAACCTCATGAGTTCGATCACCGCCGCACTGGGCGGCAACGGCCCCTATCCGCCGCTGACGGCACTGCCGCCGCAACACCTGGCGGACGCACGCCATGTGATCCTGCTGGTGATCGACGGGCTGGGCCACGATTTCCTGATCGGTCGAGACAGCGCCCTGCGCCGGAATCTGCGCAGCCCGCTCACCTCGGTCTTTCCCTCCACCACGGCCAGCGCCATCCCCACCTTCCTCACCGGCCTCGCCCCGCAACAGCACGGGCTCACCGG
This sequence comes from Thiobacillus sp., assembly GCA_049697615.1. Taxonomy (GTDB): domain Bacteria; phylum Pseudomonadota; class Gammaproteobacteria; order Burkholderiales; family Thiobacillaceae; genus Thiobacillus. The sequence goes on from JBAVWB010000102.1 coordinate 7,463, forward strand.
CTGGCACATGTATTTCCGCGAGATCGGCGCCATCGCCGCGCCGCTGCCCTTCCGCGTCCGCGCCGGCCGCCACAGCCTGCGCGATGCCGGCGTCACGCCGGAGACGCTGTTCGGCCTCACACCGCTGTTCGACCGTCTGCCCCTGCCCTGCCACGTGGTCGGCCCAAAGCACATCATCCATTCGGATTTCAACGTCGCCCTGTCCGGCAAGGCAAAGCGGCACGGCTACGACACCCTGGACGAGATGTTCAACCTCATCGGCGGACTGCTGCGCAGCGAGGCGCCGCGCAGCTACGTCCACGCCTACTGGCCGCAGCTCGACAGCCTCGCGCACGAGTACGGCATCACCAGCCCGCAGGTCGCAGAGGCCTTCGCCGCGCTCGACGCCGGATTTGCCCGGCTGGTGGATGTCGCACGCGACAGCGGCAGCCGCATCATCGTCACCGCCGACCATGGCTTCATCGACACCTCGGCGGAAGAAACCATCGACCTCGACGACCATCCCGGCCTGCGCGACACCCTGCTGCTGCCCCTGTGCGGCGAACCGCGCATGGCCTACGCCTACGTGCGCACAGGCCGCGAAAAGCCGTTCGAGGACTATGTCCGCGAGCGGCTGGCCGACCGGGTCCAGTTGTTCAAGAGTGCAGACGTCCTGCAGAAGGGATGGCTGGGCCCGGGCGAAGCCCACCCCGCCCTGCGCGACCGGATCGGCGACTACGTCCTCATCCCCCGCGGCCGCGCGATCCTGCGCGACTGGCTGCGTGGCGAGCCGCGCCACACCCATATCGGCGTGCATGGCGGGCTCACCGCGGCGGAGATGATCGTGCCGCTCGTCGTCGCGCCGTTGCCATGACCCGCGCATGAGCACAGCGCCCCCAACTTCCCCCTGACCCCTCGACGGCAGGGTGTTCCGGCCCGTTTGCATTTGAAGCAGACGTGACTATATTGGGCGCATTCCCCCGGTTTTCATGCGCTTTGAGCCGCGCCCGGCTCAAGCGGCCCCATTTCCCCCAGGAAGCACGACATGATCAGCTCATACAACCACGGATGGATGTTCGATGGATGGGGCGGCATGCTGCTCGGCAGTGTGTGGATGATCCTGATCTGGGCCATTCCCCTCCTGCTGATCGTCGCCTTGCTGAAGTATCTGTTCGCAAAACCCCGCGAGACAGGCAGCCGCGCAGACACGCCGGAACAGAAAACGCCGCTGGACATTCTCAAGGAAGCCTACGCTCGCGGCGAAGTCGATCGCGACACGTATCTCCGGAAACGGGATGACCTCCTGGAAAAATAGGCGGCACCCTTGTCGCTTCAACCGCTTCATCGTCAAAACGCGCGAAAGGAGATTGTCATGAACACCACACGATCTATCAGCCGGATTGCCGCCTATAGCCTCGCTGCCGCCCTGGCCGGGATGGGGCCCCGACAAGTAAGCGGGGGCGCCGGTTCGATGGTGGTTTGACAGCGGATTCTGGCGCCGGCCCGCCCCGCGACGCTTCGGCGTCAAGCGGCGGGGCTTTCCTCCAATCGCGGAACGCGCCTTACCGGCGCAAAGGACATGCCATCATGAAAGAGATCCTTCCGGGCGTGTTTCACTGGAAGACCTTCCACGAAGGCATCCAGGCCTACGTCCACTCCTACTACGTCAACGCCATCGATCCGCCGGTGCTGATCGACCCCCGCGTGCCGGCACAGGGGATCGAGTGGTTCGCGGCGCACGGCGCACCGCAGCACGTCTACCTCACCAACCGCCATCACTACCGCCACAGCGACCGCTTCGCCGCGCGCTACAGCGCGCAGGTCTGGTGCCACAAGGACGGCCTGCACGAATTCACCGGCGGCGAAAAGGTCACGGGCTTCAGCCACGGCAAGCAGCTTCCCGGCGGTGTGCTGGCCCTGAAAGTCGCAGCGCTGTGCCCCGAGGAAACCGCGCTCTATCTGCCGCTGCATGGCGGCATCCTGAGTATCGGCGACGCCATCGTGCGCGCGAACGGCAGGCTCGGTTTCGTGCCGGACGAATACATGGGCGACGACCCGGAAGGCGTCAAGCAAGGTCTGCGCAAAGCCTTTCTCAAGCATCTGCGCGAACGCGAATTCGACCACCTGCTGTTTGCCCACGGCGCGCCCTGGATCGGCGGCGCCAGGGCGGGACTCGAAAAATTTCTGGCGGATATGGAATGTCCGGGGTGCTAGTGTCGTGAATCGGAAATATCGAAACATGAAACGGCGTCTTTTTCCGCATGGCGGCGTTGCTCGTCGTTGCCATAGTCCGGGCTATGTCGCCTCCTCGCGCCTTGCCCTGCGAAAAAATCCATCCGTTTCATTTTGTTCC
>JBAVWB010000103.1:0-1624 GCA_049697615.1 Thiobacillus sp.
GGACAGCAGTGCAATTTATGTGCTGGATGAAATTCATAATTATTTCAGCGAGAAGGGAATTACAATAGTCTTAACCGGCATCAAAGGACCAGTACGGGATGCTCTTGCAAAATCAGGCCTGATAAAAAAAATAAAATACGACCACTGTTTTATGAACATACAGGAGGCAGTGGACAGTTTTTCCCAGGATAAGCTTCAAAAACCGGGCACGTATTCTTATCAGCAATTTATTAAACAGATCAACCGATAAAGATGGAACCGTCTGATTATTAGTAACAATTGTTACAATGAATTATTCCGGGTTTGGTTAAATTTGATAAATTAAGAGTAATAATTAAAAAATCCATTTATCATGAAAGTTGAACAATTATTTACTGGCTGTTTGGCCGAGATGGCCTATTATATTGAATCCAATGGAGAGGCTGCCGTAATCGATCCATTGAGGGAAACAGATCCTTATTTAAGAATGGCTGAAGCGGATAAAGCACAGATCAAATATATTTTTCTTACCCATTTTCATGCTGATTTTGTTTCAGGACAATACGATCTGGCTCAGAAAACAGGTGCAACCATCGTATTTGGACCAAATGCCAAGGCTGAGTATGAGATCTATAATGGTAAGGATGGAGAATTGTTTCCTGTTGGGGATGTCAAACTGAAACTCTTGCATACCCCCGGGCATACCATGGAATCCTCTTCTTATGTGTTGATCGATAATAAAGGAAAAACGCCTTATGTATTTACCGGAGACTGTTTGTTTATTGGTGATGTGGGCAGGCCCGACCTGGCAGTAAAATCCGATATGACCGAAGCGGATCTTGCCGGTCATTTATTCGATTCCTTGAGAAATAAGATCATGACCCTGCCTGATGATATCATCGTATATCAAAATCACGGAGCCGGCTCTGCCTGTGGCAAAAACATGAGTTCTGAGACCTTTGATACATTGGGAAATCAGAAAAAAACAAATTATGCACTGAGAGCGGATATGACCAAAGCGGAATTTATCAAGGAGGTAACTACCGGATTAAAACCACCGCCACAATATTTTCCGAACAATGTGCGCATGAACAAATCGATCAATGTCAGCATAGATGATATCATGCACAAAGGAACTACGCCACTGGATCCCCCAACATTTAAGGAAATGAGTGAGCAAAAGGATATTTTGGTTATTGACACCCGGTCAAAAGAATCTTATACCGAAGAAGGAACAGTTCCGGGAGCCTGGTTTATTGGACTGGATGGCAACTTCGCCCCCTGGGTAGGTGCGTTGATCAAGGACATTAAACAGAAAATAATATTTATTGCCGAGAATCAAAATCGTGTCAATGAAGTTGTCACCAGATTCTCCAGGGTGGGATATGACAATATTTTAGGCTATTTATACGGTGGCATTCCCAATTGGGTAGACCATGGTTATCCGGTAGATAAGATTGGCTCTATGTCCGCTGCTGTTTTTGCTAAAAAATTGGCAGAAGGCTCTCTGAACAATCCTTTGGATGTCAGAAAAGAATCGGAATATCTGTCTGAGCATGTACTGGGTGTTGAGAATTTCCCATTGGATTTTATTTTCCAGAATTTTTCTGAGATAAAAAAAGGCCAGGCCTACGTGTTGCATTGC
>JBAVWB010000104.1:0-3467 GCA_049697615.1 Thiobacillus sp.
GCTTGACCATGTGTGCGCCCGCCGCCATCAGCCGCGCGGCGGCGGAGAATGCGCGCTCGGGCGAGGGCTGGTAGCTGCCGAAGGGCAGGTCGGCGACGATGAAAGCGCGTTCGGTGCCGGCGGCGACGCAGCGCGTGTGGTAGGTCATTTCGGCGAGCTTCACCGGCAGGGTCGAGGCGTGGCCCTGCACCACCATGCCGAGCGAATCGCCGACCAGCAGCACGTCGACGCCTGCTGCGTCGAGCACGCGCGCAAAGCTGGCGTCGTAGCAGGTCAGCACGGCGATCTTCTCGCCGCGTTCGCGCATCGCCTTGAGGGTGGACAGGGTGACGCCCATTTCACACCGCCCGGCTGAAGAATTCGCGTGGGCCGCGCATCTTGCTGATGCGCTCGATCAGCAGTTCGAAGTCGGCCTCGCTCTGCGCGAAATTGAGATTGCTGGTGTTGACGATGAGCAGCGGCGCGGCCTCGTAGCGGTGGAAAAACTCGCTGTAGCTGTTGGCCAGGCGCTGCAGGTAGCCCGCATCCATGCTGCGCTCGAAATCCACGCCGCGGCGCCTGACCCGCTCCTGCAGCGCATCGATCGGCGCCTGCAGGTAGATCACCAGGTCGGGCGTCGGCGCCTGCGGAGCGAGGTCGGCATACACCTTCTGGTACAGCTCGAATTCGTCGTCGTCGAGGTTCATGCGCGCAAACAGCATGTCCTTGTCGATCAGGAAGTCCGACACCGTGCCGGCGCGGAACAGGTCACCCTGGGCGAGGTCGCGCAACTGGCGCGCGCGGTCGAACAGGAAATGCAGCTGCGTCTGCAGCGCGTAGCGTTTCGGTTCCTGATAGAAGCGCGGCAGGAAGGGATTGTCGCCGGCGTTTTCAAGCAGGGTGTCGGCGCTCAGGCGCTCGGCCAGCTTGTGGGTGAGGCTGGTCTTGCCGGCGCCGATCGGGCCTTCGACGACGACGTAACGGTAACGGTCCAGACTCATGCGTTGACGGCGGCAGCGGGCGGTGGGAGAACACTCACGCACTGGTCCGCGCAGCCGGCGAGCCAGTCGGCGGCGCGACCACGACCGGGGATCACGGTGTCGGGCGCGATTTCCAGCAGCGGCAGCAGAACGAAGCCGCGTTAGGTCATGCGCGGATGCGGCAGCGTCAGGCCTTCTTCGTGGAAGTGCGCGCTGCCGTACAGCAGGAGGTCGAGATCGAGCGTGCGCGGCGCGTTGCGGAAGCTGCGCTCGCGGCCGTGGCGGTGTTCGATGTCCAGCAGCGCGGCGAGCAGCGCGCGCGGCGCGAGTTCGGTTTCCACCTGCGCCACCGCGTTGATGAAATCAGGCTGGTCGACGTAGCCCACCGGCGCCGAGGCATACAGGCTGGAGCGCGCGATCAGCCGGGTGGCGGGCAGGCGGTCGAGCTCGGACAGCGCGTATTCCACCTGCGCCGCCGGGTCGTTGAGGTTGGCGCCGAGGCCAATGGTCGCCGTCACCTTCATGCGGGCTGGGTTTCGCCTGCGGCTTCGCCCGGTTTTTTGCGACGGCGCTTGCGGCGCGGCTTGGGCGCGCTGTCGGCCAGCAGCATGGCGGCGCGTTCGTCGTCGTCGACTTCCTGGAAGCGCGTCCACCACTCGCCCAGCTCGGCGTCGACTTCGCCGGATTCGGCGCGCAGCAGCAGAAAGTCGTAGGCCGCTCGGAATCGCGGATGCTCCAGCAGGCGATACGGGCGTTGTCCGCCGCGCTGCTCGAAGCGCGGCTGCAGCGCCCAGATTTCCTTGATCATGCCGTCGTAGCGGCGCGGGATGGCGAGCTGGCCGCGCTGCGCGTCGAGCACCTCGTCCATCGCCAGGAACAGGGCGGGCTGCGGCTTCTCGCCGGCGGCTTCGAGCGCGCGCCAGCGCTGCAGCACCTGCGGCCACAACAGCGTGCCGAACAGGAAGGCCGGCGAGGCCGGCTTGTCCTGGGCGATGCGCGCATCGGTGGTCTTCAGCGCGGCGGTGATGAAGCGCTCGCCGGTGGTGTCGTCCAGAATCGTGTCCAGCAGCGGCAGCATGCCGTGGTGCAGGCCCTCGGCGCGCAGCTGGTGCACGCCGCGCAGGGCGTGGCCCGACATCAGGAGCTTCAGCGCCTCGTCGAAGATGCGCGCGCGCGGGATGTTGGACAAAAGTGGCGCCAGCGTGGCGACCGGCTTGCGGGTGTCGGGGTCGATGTGGAAATCGAGCTTGGCGGCAAAGCGCGCGGCGCGCAGCATGCGCACCGGGTCTTCGCGGAAGCGCGTCTCGGGGTCGCCGATCATGCGCAGCACGCGCTTCTTGCAGTCGGCGACGCCGCCGAAGTAGTCGTGCACTTCCTCGCGCACGGGGTCGTAGTACAGCGCATTGATAGTGAAGTCGCGGCGCGCGGCGTCGTCCGCCATGTTGCCGAACACATTGTCGGTCAGCAGGCGGCCGTGCTCGTCGGTCGGCCGCTCGTCTTCCTCATCGGCTTCCTTCTGGCCGTTGGCGCGGAAGGTGGTGACCTCGATGGTCACGCGGCCGCACATCACGTGCACGATCTGGAAGCGGCGGCCGATGATGCGCGAACGGCGGAACAGCCGCCGCACTTCTTCCGGTGTGGCGTCGGTGGCGACGTCGAAATCCTTGGGGGTCTTGGCGAGCAGCAGGTCGCGCACCGCGCCGCCGACGACATAGGCCTTGTATCCGGCCTGCGCCAGGGTTTCGCAGGTTTTCAGCGCGCAATCGTCGAGCTGGTCGCGGCGGATGCCGTGTTTGGACTGCGTCAGGATCTGTGCGGCTGAGGCAGCGCCGCGCGGTTTGCGGCCAAATACTTTATTGATGATGCGACGGATCATGGAGAGCGCGGAGCGGGGCGAATGAAGCAGATTCGCGATTATACAGGCAGGTCTCAGCCTCCATGCCGCCATAGCGCTGCCGTGCCGGGACCGTACAGGGCCTCGAGCGCGTCGGGGGTCAGCAGTTCGGCCGGGCTGCCCAGCTGCCAGCGCCCGTCGCCGTACAGGAACAGCAGGCGGTCGCAGTGGCAGGCGGCCCAGTTGGGGTCGTGCAGGGTCAGCGTCACGCTGCGCCCGGCTTCGGCCTCGCTGCGTGCCCAGGCCAGCAACCGGGCCTGATGCGCGGGGTCGAGATGGGTCAGCGGCTCGTCGAGCAGGGCGATCTGCGGCGCCTGCACCGCCAGTTGTGCCAGCCGCGCGCGCTGGCGTTCGCCGCCGGACAGCGTGTCGAGCGGGCGGCGGGCGAGTTCGGTCAGTTCCCAGGTCGCCAGATGCGGCGCGAGGTCAGGGGCGGTGCCGAACGGGAAATGGCCGAGCGCGACGAAATCGGCCACGCTGCCGAAGAAGCCGCCCTCGTCGCCCTGCGGCAGCAGGCCGATATGCTGCGCGCGGGTGAGCGGCGGCAGCGTGGCGAGCGGCTGGCCGTCGAGCGTGACGCGGCCGGACGCGGGAACGGCGAGGCCGGCCAGCAC
>JBAVWB010000105.1:0-7972 GCA_049697615.1 Thiobacillus sp.
GCGGCATCGAGGACATCTACGAACTGACCTACATCCGCAAGGACGGCAGCCGCTTCCCGGCGGTCGTCTCGGTCACGGCGCTGCGCGATGCGCAAAACGCCATCATCGGCTACCTGCTGATCGGTACCGACAACACCGCGCGCAAGCAGGTCGAAGCAGAGCGGCAGCATTTGCTCGTGGTCCAGGCGGAAACGAACAAACAACTGCAGCAGACCAACCTCACCTTGCAGGTCAGCGAGGAAAGGCTTGCCGTTACGCTCAACTCCATCGGCGATGCCGTGATCGCCACCGATGCCAACGCGCGCGTGACACTCCTGAATCCCCTTGCCGAACAGCTCACCGGTTGGACGCAGGCGCAAGCCACCGGTCGCCCGGTAGACGATATTTTTCACATCGTCAACAAGGAAACCCGTCAACCCGCCGCCATCCCGGTATTGGAAACCCTGGCGCATGGCACGATACAGGGCCTGGCCAACCACACCGTACTGATTGCACGCGATGACAGCGAGTGCGATATCGCCGACAGTTGCGCACCGATTCGCGACCGCGACGGCCAAGTGATCGGCGCCGTGCTGGTGTTCCGCGATGTCACCGGTGAATATGCAGTGCAGCAGGCCCTGCGCGACCAGCAGTTCTATACCCGGTCACTGATCGAATCCAACATCGACGCGCTGATGACGACCGATCCGTCCGGCATCATTACCGACGTCAACCAACAGACGGAGGCACTCACCGGTTGCACGCGTGACGAGCTGATCGGCACGCCGTTCAAGAGTTATTTCACCGATCCGGAGCGGGCCGAGGCAGGCATCAAGCGGGTGCTGAGCGAAAAGAAAGTGACCGATTACGAACTCACCACGAGCCACAAAAGCGACGGGGAAACGGCGGTGTCTTATAACGCGGCCACCTTCTACAATGCCGATGGGAAGCTACAGGGCGTATTCGTCGCTGCGCGCGATGTCACGGAGCGCAAACGCCTGGATCAGGTGCTGCAGGACAAGAACGCCGAGCTGGAGAGCGCCAAGGCCGTGGCGGAAAAAGCCAACCTGGCGAAATCGAATTTCCTGTCCAGCATGAGCCATGAGCTGCGCACCCCGCTCAATGCCATCCTCGGCTTCGCCCAGTTGCTGGAGACGGGCGCACCGGTACCCACGGCCACGCAGATTATTAGACTGCACCAGATCATCAAGGCCGGATGGTATCTACTGGATCTGATCAACGAAATCCTCGATCTCGCTGTGATCGAGTCCGGCAAGCTGTCGCTGTCGCTGGAACCCTTGTCGCTGTCCGACGTGCTGCTCGAATGCCAGGCCATGATCGGACCGCAGGCGCAACAGCGCGGCATCAATATCGATTTCGCCAAAGTCGACCCCACCTGGTTTGCCCATGCCGACCATACCCGGGTCAAGCAGGCGCTGATCAACCTGCTTTCCAATGCGATCAAATACAACCGGGACAATGGAATGGTCGAAGTGAGGTGCAGCGCGATCGACCCGAAACGCGTCCGCATCAGCATCAAGGACAGCGGGGCGGGCTTGCCTCTGGAAAAGCTGGCCCAGCTGTTTCAGCCGTTCAACCGTCTCGGTCAGGAGACCGGCGCCGAGGAAGGAACCGGCATCGGCCTGGTGGTCACCAGGCAACTGGTCGAACTGATGGGCGGCACCATCGGGGTGGAAAGCACCGTCGGCGTGGGAAGCGAATTCTGGATCGAACTGATCCGCGACGTGATGCCACAACTTGCCCCTGATCATGCAATGACCGCAGAACTTGCGCCGCAGGCGCATGAAAACGCGCCGCAGCGCACCCTGCTCTATGTGGAAGACAATCCGGCCAACCTGATGCTGGTCGAGCAAATCATCGAGGGCCATCCGCATGTACGCATGCTGAGTGCGCGCGATGCCAATCTCGGCATCGCGCTGGCGCGCGCCCATATGCCGGATGTGATCCTGATGGACATCAACCTGCCTGGCCTCAGCGGCATCCAGGCACTGAAAATCCTGCGCGACGACCCGGCAACGGCACATATCCCGGTGCTTGCCATCAGCGCCAATGCCATGCCACGCGACATCCAGAAAGGCCTGGAAGCAGGATTCTTCCGCTATCTCACCAAGCCGATCAAGGTCAACGAGTTCATGAATGCGCTGGATAGCGCGCTGGAGCTGGCCGAGACCGAACCGGACGGCGCAATCAACCCGGCTCCCCTGTGATGGTGAATGCCGACGACATTCTGAACGCCCGCATTCTGATCGTGGACGATCAGGAAGCCAATGTGCAGTTGCTGGAAAACATGCTGCGCGATATCGGCTATCAGTGCATTACGACGACGCTGGACCCGCATGCCGTCTGCGCGCTGCACCGCGACAATCTCTACGACCTGATTCTGCTCGATCTGCAGATGCCGGGCATGGATGGCTTCCAGGTGATGGAGGGGCTGAAGGAAATCGAGACCGATGGCTACCTTCCCGTACTCGTGATCACGGCTCAGCCGGGCCACAAGCTGCGGGCGTTGAATGCCGGCGCAAAGGACTTCATCAGCAAACCCTTCGACCTGATGGAGGCCAAAACGCGCATACGCAACATGCTGGAAGTGCGCTTGCTGTACAAGCAACTCGAACAGTACAGCCACGCACTGGAATCCCTGGCGCTGCATGATGCGCTGACCGGACTGCCGAACAGACGGCTTTTATTCGACCGGCTGGCGTTGGCCATCGCCCATGCGCACAGGAACAAAAGCACGATGGCGGTGATGGTCCTGGATCTGGACGGGTTCAAGCAGATCAACGACACCCTGGGCCACGATGCGGGCGACGCGCTGCTGAGGATGGTCGCCGACCGCCTGGTGGCCGCGGTGCGTCAGGAAGACACGGTGGCGCGCCTGGGTGGCGATGAATTCGTGATCGGGTTGTCGGAATTGAATCCTGCCGAGGGGGTGGCCACGCTGGTGTCAAAAGTGATCCAGGCCGTGTCGCAGCCCTATCGCATTCAAGACCGCGACGTGGACATAACCGCCAGCGTCGGCGTCGGTATCTATCCCACGCACGGCGAGGAGGTGGAGACGCTGATGAAGCGCGCGGATCTGGCCTTGTATGACGCCAAGCGTGCAGGCAAGAACGGTTTTCGCATCGCAGCGTGCACCGCCCCGCTGGCGATGGCACATGGTTGACGTAACAGGTCCGACAGGGCCGAATCTCAGTACCAATGAATGAAAGTGAATTTTATGGTGAGCACCGACGATATTCTTAACGCCAGCATCCTGATCGTGGACGACCAGGAAGCCAATGTGCATTTGCTGGAGCAACTGCTGCATGAATCAGGCTACGCCCACGTCGCCTCGACGACGAATCCGCGCGAGGTGTTCGCGCTGCATCGCAAGAACCACTACGACCTGATCCTGCTCGACCTGCAGATGCCCGGCATGGATGGATTCCAGGTGATGGAAGGCCTCAAGACCAACGAAGTGGACGGCTATCTTCCGGTCCTTGTGATCACCGCCCAGCCTGGCCACAAGCTGCGTGCACTGCAAGCCGGCGCCAGGGATTTCATCAGCAAGCCGTTCGATCTGATCGAAGCCAGAACGCGCATCCACAACATGCTGGAAGTGCGGCTGCTGTACAAAAAGCTCGAGCGATACAACCATGTGCTGGAACAGACGGTACAGGAACGGACCGCCGAACTGCGCGAAAGCGAAGCCCGTTTTCGCAGCCTGACCGAGCTGGCCTCCGACTGGTACTGGGAGCAGGACGAGAACATGAACTTCACCAAGGTTTCCGGTCCGGTCCTGGAGATGCTCGGCATCCGGGTCGACGGCCTGGCGGGGGACGTCGCCGGAGACCCGATCAGCGGCTGGAATGAGGCGGAGCGGGAACTGCTGCAGACCACCATTGCCGCCCGCCAGCCCTTCCTGGATTTCATCTACAGCCGCGTCAATGCCGATGGCTCGAAACAGCAGTTCAGGGTCAGCGGCGAGCCGATGTTCACTCAGTCCTGCCGCTTCATCGGTTACCGTGGAATTGGGGTGGAAATCACCCCGGAAAACCTTGAACACAGCAGCGCCACGGCCCGCGATGTCCACACTCGATAGTCCCAGCCAGAACCAGCTTCTCGCCGCCCTGCCGACGGCGGAATTCGAACCCCTGGTCGCGCATCTGGAACGGGTCCAGTTGCCGCTGGGTGAAATGCTCTACGAACCCGGCGGCCAACTGAAACATGCCTATTTCCCCACTACCGCCATCGTCTCGCTGCACTACGTCATGGAGTCGGGCGCTTCATCCGAGTCCGCGGGCGTGGGCAATGAGGGCGTCGTCGGCGTTTCCCTGTTCATGGGGGGCGACACCACGTCCAGCTCGGCCGTGGTGCAGACCGCAGGCCACGCTTACCGGATGGAGAGCCGCAAGCTGCTGGATGAATTCAATCGCAGCGGTCTGTTCCAGCATTTGCTGCTGCGCTACACCCAGGCGCTGATGACCCAGATTTCCCAGACCACGGCCTGCAATCGGCACCACTCGGTGGAACAGCAATTGTGCCGCTGGCTGTTGCTGACGCTGGATCGATTGCCCTCGAATGAATTGGTCATGACGCAGGAGTTGATCGCCAACATGCTCGGGGTGCGCCGCGAAGGCATCACCGAGGCCGCCGGGAAATTGCAGCATGCGGGGGTGATCCGTTACCGCCGCGGGCACATCTCGGTGCTGGATCGCGCCGGGCTGGAAGCCCGCGTATGCGAGTGCTACGCGGTGGTGAAGACGGAATTGAACCGTCTGCTGTGCGATGTGAAATATCGCCAGGCTGACACTGACTGATTCATGCCTGTCCAAGCGTGACCTGCACGCAATGGCTTGGGCATGCTGTGTTTTGTCCAACCACGGTGCGTAACCTGACAAGCAGCCTGCCGGGCTATGTGCGCCAGCAAACAGACAGCGGGGGCGGCACCGCCTAATCTCGAACCATCAGCGCCAGCATGCGTGCGATGTCTGCACCGTGGCAATGCCACAAGGCAGCGCAATCGGAACCGTGGCGGTGCAGCCATCGGCGGTGTGATCGGTCACGAAGTCGGCAAATGATGATCGACCCGCGATGCGTCGTATTATTTAAGGTCGGTGCATCGCGGTCGTTCATTGCCGGATTGCGAGCTCCGCCCCACCCCTCATTTTTTGGAGACGTAAACATGCTACAAACCATTGCGATTATCCTGATCATTCTCTGGGTGCTGGGTCTGGTCTCCTCCTACACCATGGGCGGATTCATCCACATCCTTCTGGTCGTCGCGGTCGTGATCATCCTGCTGCGTTTGATCCAGGGTCGAGGCCTGTAAAACCGCCCGGAACGTTCTATGCTGGTCAGTGCAGGTTGATCAAGCGGTCGTTCACGATTGCCGTTTACCCGGCTTGCTCGTCACTCATGGCGTGAATCAAGCAAACCCCTATTGGAGAAAATGAAATGGATGCAATGAAAATGCTGGGCGTCGTGCTGATCGTGGCAGGTGGCCTGGGCTTGTTATATGGCGGGTTCACCTACACCCAGGACACGCATGAAGCCAAGCTGGGCCCGATCGAACTTTCGATCAAGGACAAGAAGACCGTCAACATCCCCATCTGGGCCGGCGTGGGGGCAATCGCGGCAGGTGCATTCCTGCTGATTGCGCGCAAAAAGTAGCAGTAGGCCCACACGCCGGCATCCACCTTTTGTGGCGGCCGGTCGTGACACGTTCGCTGCGCAAAGGGAAACTGCTGGAAGCCCCAGTCCCTGCCAAGCCAGCGTAAGCAAGTCGCGTACGTATCAACAGCTTAAACGTGCCCGGTGTCATTGCCGGGCACAACTCATTAGGCCAGTGCCGCGCTGACCATCCTGAACTCAAGCAAGGAGCAGGTCATCGACATCAAAGCGTTCGGATTATTTTCTCGTACACGGAATGCGCTGCGTCGCGACCGCGATACCGAGTTGCTGCGTTCGGAACTGTTCAGCATCGAACAGCTGAAGCGCCACGCGGTCACGCTGGCCGGACAGCATCGGATCGATCCGCGTCCCGGGCCGGACAGATTGCTGCCGCGGCTGGCCGACAATGCGCGGGTTTTGCTGGCGGCCTATGACGTCGTCACCGCCGCGGCGACGCCGGGACAACGCATCGTTCCGGCCGAGGCCTGGCTGCTCGACAACTTCTATCTGATCGAGCAGCAGATCGGTCTGGCGCGCCGGCATCTGCCGCGCGGATACAGCCGGCAGTTGCCGCGTCTGGCCGATGGCCCGTCGGCCGGCTTCCCGCGCATTTACGACCTGGCGCTGGAACTGATTTCCCACATGGACGGCCGCGTCGACAGCGACAACGCCACCCAGTTCGTCGCCGCCTACCAGACCGTCGAGCCCTTGAAACTGGGCGAACTGTGGGCCTTCCCGATCATGCTGCAGCTGGCGCTGCTGGAAAACCTGCGCCGCGTCGGGGTGCGCATCGCCCAGCGGCGCGAGGAGCGCGATGCGGCCATCACCTGGGCGGACCGCATGCTCGCCACGGCCGAAAGCGAACCCAAACAGCTGATCCAGTTGCTGGCCGAATTTGCCAATGCCGATGTGCCTCTGACCGCGCCGTTTGTGGAGGAGTTCTACGACCGGCTGCAGGCGCAGGGGCCCGCCATGGCCTTCGTCCAGACCTGGGTCGAGCAGAAACTGCTGGAACAGGGGGTGACCGCAACCGAGTTGTCGGAGGCGGCCGGACGAACGGCCGCGGCCAACCAGATTTCCATCGCCAACAGCATCGGCAGCCTGCGCTTCATCGGCACCATGGACTGGAAGCAGTATGTCGAGTCGCTCAGCGTCGTCGAACAGACCCTGCGCGAAGACCCGATGGAACGTTACGCCAGCCAGGATTTCGCCACCCGCGACCGCTACCGGCACGTCATCGAGGACGTGGCGCGTGGCAGCACGTGCAGCGAAATGGCGGTGGCGCGCGAAGCCATTGCGCTTGCGCAAGCGGCTGCCGCGCAACGCAGCCCACGCGACCGCAGCGCGCATGTCGGCTACTATCTCATCGACCGGGGGCGCCCGCACCTGGAGCGTGCAGTCGGCTGCCGGCTGTCGTTGATATCCCGCGTCAGGCGGGCGAGCCGGCATGTCCGTCTGCCCCTTTATCTCGGCCCTATCCTGTTGCTTACGCTGCTTGCGACAGCGATCGTGCTGTCCGCACTCGGCGGGTTCGAAGCGGACGACGCACGGATCGGGTTCCTGGCGCTTCCCCTCGTCATCGCTGCCTCGGCGCTGGCCGTCTCGCTGGTGAACCTGCTGGTCACGCTCGTCCTGCCGCCGCGCGCGTTGCCCCGCATGGATTTTTCCAGGGGGATTCCGGACAGCCACCGCACCATGGTGATCGTCCCCACCCTGCTGGCCAGCCCGCAGGACGTCGACGATCTGCTCGAAGCCATGGAGATCCGCTATCTCGGCAATCGCGATCCCAATCTGTTCTTTGCCCTGCTGACGGATTTTCGCGACGCGCCCGAAGAGACGCTGCCGGACGACGACGCCTTGCTCGCGTACGCGCGCGCCGCGGTCGAGGCGCTCAACGAGACCTACCGCGACGACCGCCCGTGCATCTTCTATCTGTTTCACCGCCCCCGGGTGTGGAATCCGTTCGAGCGGGTGTGGATGGGCTACGAGCGCAAGCGCGGCAAGCTGGAGCAGTTCAATGCCCGGCTCCGGGGCGAGGCGCAAACGGCCTTCTCGGACATCGTCGGCGATCAGTCCATTCTCCCTTCGATCCAGTACGTCATCACCCTGGACACCGACACCCAGCTGCCGCGCGACGCGGCACGCACCCTGATCGGCAACCTCGCCCATCCGCTCAACCGGCCGGTCTACGATGCCGCCAGGGGCCGCGTCGTCGAAGGCTACGCGATCCTGCAACCGCGCGCCTCGATCAGCCTGACCAGTGCCGGACAGTCACGCTTTACCAGGCTGTTCGCGGGTGACGCGGGGCTCGACCCGTACA
>JBAVWB010000106.1:0-6303 GCA_049697615.1 Thiobacillus sp.
CCGTGGGTGTGGCGGCGCGAACAGGCCGCCCGTTGAATCTCTAATCGGCGGCTTCGCGCGGCGTGCCGTCCGGCAGCGCGACGTGGCATTCGCGGAAAACCCGCGCCGTGCAGGCGCGGCAGATCTCGCTGTCCAGCCGTGGGTAGATCGCCTGGATGGCGTCGCCCTTGTGGCGGAAAATCTGGTCCTCGCCCACGGTGTCGACCTGGCCGCTGCGGCGCAGCATCTCGCACAGATCCGGCTGCACCCCCACCAGATACAAGCCCCCGCCCAGCCTGCGCCGTCGCGCGGCTTCCTTGGCCAGCATCTCAGCACCCGACAGATCGATGATGCCGATCGCGCGTGCGGTCAGCAGCAGGTGTTTTTTATCCGGGTCGGTTTCGTCGACGTTGCGGAAATGCTTTTGCACATGCTCGACCGCACCGAAGAAGATCGAGCCCTCGACGCGCAGCAGGGTCAGTTGCGGGCAGCCGGGCGCGTCGTCGGTGCGCGGCACGAACTTGCGGCGCGGGTTGTCGCGTTCGGCGGCTGACGGCACCAGTTCGCGGATCGAGGGCTGCGAGGTGCGGTACAGATAGAACAGCAGCGACACCAGGATGCCGAGAAAAATGCCCTTTTCCAGATCGACCAGGGTGCCGACAAAGGTCAGCGCGAGCACGATGCGCTCGCGCTTGTGGCGCTTGATGATTTCGCCGATGTGGTGGAAGTCGATCAGGCTCCACGCCACGATGAACAGGATCGCCGCCATCGACGGCACCGGCAGATAGGCGGCGAGCGGCGCGACCAGCAGCACGATCACCAGCAGGAACACCGCCGACATCGCCGCGGCGAGCGGCGTCCTCGCCCCCGAAGCGTAGTTCACGCCGCTGCGGTTGAACGAGCCGCTGCCGGCATAGCCGGAGAAGAAACTGCCCGCGATGTTGGACAGGCCCTGGCCGACGAATTCCTGGTTGCTGTCGATGCGCTGGTCCGATTTGGCCGCGACCGAGCGCGCGATCGCCACCGCCTCGGTCAGCGCAAGAATCGCGATGATGGTGGCGGGAAACAGCGTCTGCTGGATGGCGGTAAACGAGAAATCCGGCAGCGACAGCGGCGGGAAAGACGCCACCAGTGCACCGACGGTGCGGATGCCGGTTTCTTCGGCGCCGTATTGCGCGTTGAGGATCGCTGCCGCCACGCTGCCCACCACCATCGCGACGATCATGTAGGGCAACTTCTGCAGATAGCGTTTGGCGAGAATGCCCGCGACCAGCGTGACCGCGCCCACCGTCAACACCCACGGCTGGATGTCCGAGATGTGCGCGCCGAACTGGATCAGCACCTCGTGGAAGTGTGCGCCGCGCGGCATGTCCAGCCCGAAGAAATTCTTGATCTGGCTGGCGGCGATGAGGATGGCGGCGCCCGCGGTGAAGCCGATGATGACCGTGTGCGAGATGAAATTGACCAGCGCGCCCAGCCGCGCCAGTCCCATCGCCAGCTGGATCAGGCCGGCGAGGAAGGTGAGCGTGAGCACCAGGCCGATGAATTGCGGGCTGCCCGGTTCGGCCAGCGGGCTGATCGAGGCGAACACCACGATCGAGATCGCCGTCGTCGGGCCCGACACCAGATGCCAGCTCGACCCCCACAGCGCCGCCACGATGGCGGGCACCATCGCCGCATAGAGACCGTATTCGGGCGGCAGTCCGGCGATGGTGGCAAACGCCACTGCCTGCGGCAGCACGATGAGCGCGCCGGTGAACGCGGCGATGCTGTCGGCCTTGAAGGTTTGCGGCGTGACGTTGGGCCACCAGCGCAGGAAAGGCAGCAGGCGATACAGCCAGAGCGGGCAGGCCTTGAGCAGATCGATCACGCAAACTCCAGAAGAATATTAGTGAATAGTACTATATCTCATTGGTATAAAAGGATTTTTAGGGATCAGAGCATTCGTTAAAAGGGGTCCGCGGTTTTATAATTGCGTGCAAACCCCGCATCAGACGGGGACCGAATGACAACACAACCAGAGAGAGCGAGGAAGATGAAATACACGACGATGACGCTGTGCGCGTCCTTGCTGATGGCGTTGGCCGTGCCGGCACAGGCAGCGGGCAACCCCAAGGCCGGAAAACTCAAAACCTCAATGTGTGCCGGCTGTCACGGCATTCCCGGCTGGCGCACCTCCTATCCCGCCGTTTACAGCGTTCCCCTGCTGGGCGGACAGCATGCCGAGTACATCGTGGCGGCGCTCAAGGCCTACAAGAGCGGCGAGCGCAAGCATCCGAGCATGATGGGGATTGCGGGCAGCCTGTCCGACCAGGACATGGCCGATCTCGCAGCCTATTACTCATCGTCTTACACTGGCCCTGCCAACTAACCGAGGACAACACCATGAAAAAAACCATGTTCATCCTCGCAGCCGTCGCGCTGGGATTTTCACTGCAGGCTCACGCCAAGGGCAGCGCTGAAGCGGGCAAGGCCAAATCGACCGCCTGCGCAGCCTGCCATGGCGCGACCGGCGTCAGTGCGATTTCTTCCTTTCCCAAGCTGGCCGGTCAGCAGCGCGATTATCTTTACCACGCGCTGAAGGACTACAAGTCGGGCAAGCGCAACAACCCGCTCATGGCCGAACAGGTGCAGAACCTGTCCGATGCCGACATGCTCGATCTGGCGATGTATTACTCGAAGCAGAAAGGACTGACCCTGAAGTATTGAATTCAGGGTGCGGAAAGAAAATGGGCGCGGCCGAACAGGCCGCGCCCATTTTTTTGGCTGGCCGGACCTTGGCTCCGAGAACGTCAGTGATATCGCCAAGGAGAAAAGGCCGGATTCGACCCTGAACGGCCGGTCAGGCTCGGCACTGGAACCGGCAGGTTCTCGGCCAGAACGGACTGTCATGAGGGCAACCGCGACCGTCTGATTACGGGTCGGAGCTGACGCCCAGAGATAAGCACGGGGGCTATCTGTGCACGCGGCGAATGTTGCTTTGCAAGACCTGACCCCAGCGCCCGGTACTGCATCGTAGGAATCTCAGCGATCTACGAATCGCCAAGACCATCGCTGACTCTATTTCCTGAGTGGTATCCCGTTTACTGCCTAGGGCGTCCCAGTGGCGCAGTAGGTTATGATGATTCTCCGTGAGCCATAGCACTCGTGCATCATCGCCGCTGCACTTGACTGGCTGTGATCAAACAAGGACCCAAGCGTGCCGACGTAGTGCAGTGCCACCGCTCTATGAAATAGAGCCTGTAAGCATATGCGCCACTAGGCTCTGAGTGTACCCATGCTTTTGCGCTTCCTGTTCTGCGTGAGTCGAAGTTGCGTGCGGCGTTGCGTGTCAGCTGCTGTAAGGTTGGGCCGCGCGCCGTTGCCGAACCGAATCGCGAAACCTGAACGCGGAATTCAGCAAGCCGCGCGGGTTGTCTAATGGCTGCTGCGCGCGCTCAGTTGGGCGCGCCGACCATTCGCGTAAGCAACCTGGAGATGTCAGCGAAAAGCTTGAGCTTCGCGGAGAATTTGCGCTCCCTTAGCAGTTGCTGGTCAAGCTGGTGTGCAAGCTGTTCCGTCCTGGCAATCAGCTCGGCATCCGGGGGATTCAGGGTGATTTCCCCGGCCGCATCTTCCAGCAGCATGCGCTTGACCCTGTTCAGGGCGCCTTCGCATTCGAAAAGAATCTGACTGCGTTTCTGTTTATCGTCGGTATCGGTTTCGTTGCTGTGCAGGATGTCAAGCGCGATTTGAGCATCCTCAAGTTGGCTTTTTTTCTCGAAAAGCCAGCCCCTGGACGTTTGTGTGGTTTGAGTGGACATGATCGCGGCTCCCGTTGATTACTTGGGTGAATCCGATTTCTTGAGCGGATCCGATTCCGCGGCTTCCTTGTTACTCTTAACTTCCGCCTGCACTTCCTTAATGAACTGGGTCATCAGTTTCGAGCGGTCGGCGAAAGGCAGTTCTTCCCCCAGGTCAGCCAGCGTCTTTTGCGTGGCTGCGATCTTGGGCAAGGGCGGAGCGGCAGGCTTCATGAGCGAATCCATCGCATTCTGGACTTCTTTCTCGTCAGCAGCCTTGTCGGCAACCAACTTCGCGCGCAACTCCGCAGCCTGCCGCATCTGGGTATAGACGGCGAATCTCCCCTTATCCGATGCGGTTGCGTCGTCGAATTCGTTCTCGCGCAGGTAGCGTTTGGCCTGAAGTGTCTCGTCAATGACCACTTGCCGGCGTAGCTTGTCGATGGTCTTTTGCTGTTGATCATAGGTGGCTAGCTCGCGCTGCAGGCCGGCCGTGAGGGCGACACCATTGTTCGCGTGATCAAGGGCCACCTTGGGAGTGGAGCATGCGGTAAGGCAGATTGTGGCCAGGCAGGTTAGGGTTATGCGAGCGGCTCTCATTTGTTCACTCCGCTGCCGATCCAGAGCAGCGTAAGGCTCTGGACCAAGTCTTTGTATTCGGAAAACTTCTGCCCGCCGGCGGCATACTCTGAAGCCTGCCCGACCACGGATCCGATCAGCGATGCCCATTGGCCGGTACTGTTTTCCGCGTAACCGATGGAACGCTCATGCGCGATGGCAGTCTTCATCGTTTCGAGCCGCTGGGTGTGCGAGCGCTGCCGTCCGATCGCATCAAGATAATAACCTGCCGCCTTGAGCAGCGAAGCCTTGAGTTCTGGGCTAGCTTTCGAAAGTGCCTCCGTATAAATATCTTCAGGGAGATACTTCATTACAGGTTCAAGCTCTTTCTGGGCGCGCCAGATCAGCAAAGCTTCCTCGAACCGGGAAGCAAGAATCGATTTCGACAGCACCACCCGCTGTTCGACATACGAGACCTCTAGGGCGGCCGCATCCGCTCGGCCCTTCTCGATGTCACGGCGAATGATCAGTGCCGCTTTGGGCGTCGTCTTGTTCAGTGCGTTAATCGCCTGCAAGTCATCGGCGATTTTCGGAACCATCAAGGCCTGGATTTCCGTGCGTCCGGCATCCTTGCCCGGTTCCGCGCCGGACTCGACCTTCTCGAGCAATTCATCCAGCGTGTTGACCTTCTCCTTTGCGACGGCTTCCTTGGCGAATCCGAACTTATCCTTATCTTGGAGCTTGAGCAATGCGTCGAGTGCCTTGCGGAGTTTGCCAGCTAAGTCAGCAATTTTCTCCGATGGCTTGGCGCTCGCCAAAGGATCGCTGTTGACTGCGTCCTCGTAGGCTTTCAGGGCCGCCTTGTACTCATTTGTTTTTTCGTCCGCATTTTTCTTGGCCTCGCTGACCAGCTTTGCTTCTTCCTCGAAGGCCAGCCAATATGCACCTCCGATTGTCTTCTCCAGTCCAGCGACCTTTTTGGATGCGTCTTTTTCTTTAATGCAGGACTCCTTGAAAGCATTCAAGGCATCGTTTGCCTTCTCGGGCGAGATGGGGCTCGACTTCAACGCGGCAGCACAGTTGGAGAGTCCGGGGTCGTGCAACGACAAAAGGTCGCGCGAGAACGTCAAGTTCTTGCGCCTGAGCGTCAATGCCCTGTTAGCGTCGTTCCATTCGGCCAGTTGCTGGATATTGCCATCCACCAGGTTGGACAATTCGTCCTTGAGATTGGTATCGAACTTCTTGACCGTTCCAAGGGCTACGACTCGCATAGTGTTCTCGCGGCGCGTCATGGTGTGCAGTGTGATCGAATCCAGTTCCGCCTGCAGCAGCTTCTTACGCTCGTCCCGCTGCGACTGGAAGTACGTTTTTAGATCCACTTCCGACCACGCCTTAGTGGCGGCTTCGCCCTGTTTGTCACGCGCTTCGTTGTAGAGCCGCATACCAGAGCATCCGGAAAGAAGAACGGTGCAAGCGAGAATGAATGGGGTCACGAGAATGAATGGGGTCAGACTCCATTTATTGCTCTTTTCCAGAGGTGTTACGATTTGATCGTTCTCACGTGTGCCTTGCGCGCACGAACGCATCCCATTCGACATGGTTCCCCCTCCCCTTCGCGTATTGCCTTGAATTGTTTTGCTCTTCCGCAAGGTCGGCGCGCGTGCGTTGCGCGGGCCGTAATCGTAATATTGGGCGACTCTAATCGGTTGTTTGAAAGTTTGTCAATCGTACTAATGTTGCGGCGCGAATGAATCCTGAATCTTCGGAGACGAATGGAGGCTCAGGGTCGAGAGTACGCGTTTGCCAGATTGGAAAGCCGTCGTTCGGCGTGAGTTCCTGATCAGTGGCTGATCAGGAACGGCGGATTCAACCGATCGACGCAACAAGTTGGTGAAATTGTTGTGCTGGCGTTTCGTAGTTTAATGTTTTCCTTGGGCGCTCATTCAATTTCCGCGCTACGGCATTGAGCTTGGCTTGCGAGTAG
>JBAVWB010000107.1:0-14190 GCA_049697615.1 Thiobacillus sp.
CGTCGCGGTGGATTTTCTGGATCCATTCGAGGTTGACGATGGGCACCACGCCGATGCCGAGGTCGACGTGTTTGGAGACGTCGATGTCGTCGGTCTTCACCAGGCCGTGCAGGCCTTCGTAAAACAGAACGTCGGAGCCGCCGGGCACGTCTTCCCACGGGGTGAATTCACCGGGGTTGAGGCTGGTGTTGAGGCGTTTGTTGTGTTCGGCGGCTTCTTCGTCGCTGTGGATGTAGTAGCGCTTCTTGCCGCTGCCGGTTTTGCCATAGGTCTCGAACAGTTCGGCCAGCTTGTCGAAGCGGTTGGCAGCAGGGCCGAAGTGGCTGAACGACATGTTGCCTTCGGCCTCGGCTTTTTTCACGGCTTCCTTGAACTCGACGCGTGACAGTCCATGGAAGCTGTCGCCTTCGATCACGGCGGCGTTGATCTTTTCGCGGAAGAAAATGTGCTCGAACGCGCGCTTGACGGTGGTGGTGCCGGCGCCGGACGAACCCGTGACCGCGATGACGGGATGCTTCTTGGACATGTGGAACTCCCTGAAGGATGGGTAATGATTAAGCGAAACCGCAGCATTTTACCCGCGCGGGGCAGGGCTTGTCACCCGCGCGCGGAAGTCCCGGCCGGCCTACAGGGCGAATTCCAGACGCTCTTCCACTTTTTTCAGCGCGGCGGCGGCGCAGGCGCGGTCCTTGTCGCCGCCGGGTGCGCCGGAGACCCCCACAGCGCCGATCAGGCTGCCGGCGGCGCGGATCGGCAGTGCGCCGTCCATCACGATGAGGCCGTTGATGTAGTTGAGTTCGGGACGGACGTCGTGCGTTCCCGGCGGACAGACCGGGAACGCGGGCCACGCCGGGCGGGCGGTATAATCACCGGCTTGATTCTAAGCGGTTGCTGCAATGCAAGAAAAATACCTTCCCTCGGAAATCGAACGCGCCGCGCAGGCGCAGTGGACGGCCAGCCAGGTCTACCGCGCCCGCGACGATTCCGACCGTCCCAAGTATTACTGCCTGTCGATGTTCCCCTACCCGTCGGGCAAGCTGCACATGGGCCACGTGCGCAACTACACCATAGGCGACGTGCTGGCGCGCTACCACGCCATGCGCGGGTTCAACGTGATGCAGCCGATGGGCTGGGACGCCTTCGGCCTGCCGGCGGAAAACGCCGCGATCGCCAACAACGTGCCGCCCGCGGCGTGGACCTACGCCAACATCGACCACATGCGCACGCAGCTCATGGCGCTGGGCTTTGCCATCGACTGGTCGCGCGAGCTCGCCACCTGCAAGCCGGACTACTACCGCTGGGAGCAGTGGCTGTTCACGCGGCTCTTCGAAAAGGGCGTGATCTACAAAAAGATGGCCACGGTCAACTGGGACCCGGTCGACCAGACCGTGCTCGCCAACGAGCAGGTGATCGAGGGGCGCGGCTGGCGCTCCGGCGCGCTGGTCGAAAAGCGCGACATCCCGATGTATTTCTTCCGCATCACCCAGTACGCCGACGAGCTGCTGACCGGCCTCGACACCCTGCCGGGCTGGCCCGAACGGGTGAAGACCATGCAGGCCAACTGGATCGGCAAGAGTGTCGGCGTGCGCTTCGCCTTCCCGTACCAGCTCGATGGCAAGGATGAAAAGCTGTGGGTGTTCACCACCCGCGCCGACACCATCATGGGCGTGACCTTCTGCGCGGTCGCCGCCGAGCATCCGCTCGCCACCCGTGCGGCCGAGAACAATCCCGCACTCGCCGCGTTCATCGCCGAATGCAAGCAGGGCAGTGTCGCCGAAGCCGACATGGCGACGATGGAAAAAAAGGGCATGGACACCGGTCTGACCGTCACCCATCCGCTCACCGGCGAATCCATCCCGGTGTGGGTCGGAAACTACGTGCTGATGAGCTATGGCGAAGGCGCAGTGATGGCCGTGCCGGCGCACGACGAGCGCGACTTCGGCTTCGCGCAGAAATACGGCCTGCCGATCAAGCAGGTGATTGGCGAGAAGGGGGAAGGGGGAAGGGAGAAGGGTTTCTCCACCGACGCCTGGGAGGAGTGGTACGCCAGCAAATCCGGCTATTGCGTCAATTCCGGCAAGTACGACGGTCTTGACTACACGGCCGCGGTCGACGCCATCGCGGCTGACCTCGCCGCGCTGGGCTTGGGCGAGAAGAAGACCCAGTTCCGCCTGCGCGACTGGGGCATTTCGCGCCAGCGCTACTGGGGCTGCCCGATCCCCATCATCCACTGCGACGCCTGCGGCGACGTGCCGGTGCCGGCCGAGCAGCTGCCGGTGGTGCTGCCGGAGGATGTGGTACCGGACGGTTCCGGCAACCCGCTCAACAAGCGCGCCGACTTCGTCAACTGCACCTGCCCGAAATGCGGCGGTGCAGCGCGGCGCGAGACCGACACCATGGACACCTTCGTCGAGTCCTCGTGGTACTACGCGCGCTACGCCTGCCCCGATTTCGACGGCGGCATGCTGGACGCGCGCGCCAATCAATGGCTACCGGTCGACCAGTACGTCGGCGGCATCGAGCATGCCATCCTGCATCTGCTGTATGCGCGCTTCTTCCACAAGCTGATGCGCGACGAGGGGCTGGTGGCGAGCGACGAGCCGTTCGCCAACCTGCTGACGCAGGGCATGGTGGTCGCCGACACCTATTACCGCGAAGCGACGGACGGCAAGAAGACCTGGTTCAACCCGGCCGACGTCGAGTTGCGCGACGGCACAGCGATCCTGAAATCCGACGGCCAGCCGGTCATCGTCGGCGGCACCGAGAAGATGTCGAAGTCGAAGAACAATGGCGTCGACCCGCAGGCGCTGATCGACCAGTACGGCGCCGACACCGCGCGCCTGTTCACCATGTTCGCCGCGCCGCCTGAGCAGAGCCTGGAATGGTCGGACGCCGGCGTCGAGGGGGCGCACCGCTTCCTCAAGCGGCTGTGGAAGCTGGCCTACGAGCACGTGCAGGGCGGCGCGGTCGCAGCGTTTGCCGGCGGCGAACTGCCGGAAGCCGCCAAAACTTTGCGCCGCCTGCTGCATCAGACCATCCAGAAGGTCAGTGACGATATCGAACGCCGCAAGCAGTTCAATACCGCAATCGCTGCCGTGATGGAACTGATGAACGCGCTGGCGAAGCTTGAAGGAGGCGATGCCGTCACCCGCAGCGTGCGGCAGGAAGTGCTTGAAGCCGCAGTGGCTTTGCTCGCGCCCATCGTGCCGCACATCAGCGAGGCGCTGTACGCCGAACTCAAGCCGGGCGCCGTGATGGTCTGGCCGGCAGTCGACGAATCCGCGCTGGTGCAGGACGAGATCGAGCTGATGCTGCAGGTCAACGGCAAGCTGCGCGGGCAGATCCGCGTGGCGGCGACGGCCGACAAGGCAACGATCGAGGCGGCCGCGCTGGCGAGCGAAGCCGCGCAGAAATACCTCGAAGGCCAGCCGCCGAAAAAAGTGGTGGTGGTGCCCGGGCGTTTGGTTAATATCGTCGTATGAACCGTCGACTTTTCCTTGCCGTGATTCCGGCCGCACTCGTTTCCGGGTGCGGCTTCCAGCTGCGCCGGCTGGATGGCATGCCGTTCGCCAGCCTGTACCTCGACGCGCCGCCCGGCAGCGTGGTGGCACAGCGTATCCGCAACGCGCTGATCTCGAACAAGAAGACCCGTCTGGCCGCGAGCGCTGACCAGGCCGAGGCGGTGCTGAAACTCGGCCAGGAAGAACGCAGCAAGGCCATTCTCTCGCTGTCCGGCGCCGGCCGCGTCACCGAATACCGGCTCGGCTTGCGTCTGACCTATAGCGTCATCGGCAAGGATGGGCGCATTCTGGCGGAGCCGGAGACGATCGAGCTGAACCGTGACATAACCTATGACGATGCGCTGCTGCTGGCCAAGGGCGCGGAAGAGCAATTGCTGTATCGCGACATGGAAGACGCAGCCGTGCTGCGGATCATGCGCCGCCTGCAAAGCCTTAAACCCGGAAACGGCACTTCTTGAACATCCCGGCTGAACGTCTGCCCACCGAGCTTGCGCGTGGCCTCGCCGCGCTCTATGTGGTGGTGGGCGACGAGCCGCTGGCGGCGCAGGAGGCGGCCGACGCCATCCGCGCGGCGGCGCGTGCGGCCGGCCACAGCGAGCGCACCGTCCATACCGTGCAGGGGCGCTACAACTGGCAGGGCATTTTCGCCAGCGGCGACAACTTCTCGCTGTTTTCCGAGCGCCGCCTGACCGAAATCCGCATTCCGTCCGGCAAGCCCGGCGTCGATGGCGCCAAGGCGCTGGAGGCCTATGCGTCCAGGCTGCCAGAAGACACGCTCACGCTCATCAGCCTGCCGGGGCTGGAATGGAAAACCCAGCAAAGCCGCTGGTTTGCCGCGCTGGCCAAAAGCGGCGTGGTGGTCGAGGCCAAGCCCATCGACCGCGCCGCGCTGCCCGGCTGGATCGAGCGGCGGCTGGCCCGGCAGGGCCTGCGCGCCGACCGCGCCGCGCTGCAGTTTCTGGCCGACCAGGTCGAGGGCAATCTGCTGGCGGCGCAGCAGGAGATCGACAAGCTTGCGCTGCTGCTGCCGCCGGGAACGGTCACGCTGGCTGACGTCGAGCATGCCGTGGTCGACGTCAGCCGGCTGGAAGCCGATGCGCTCGCCGACGCGCTGTATGCGGGCGATGGCGCGCGCTTCGCGCACATCGTGACCGATCTCAGGGATGCGGGCGAAGCGGTGCCGGCCATCCTGTGGCAGGTGAGCTCGGCAGTGGGCCTGCTGCTCAGGCTAAAATTGGCCGTGGCGCAGGGTGAAAGCCTGCCCGGCGTGATGCGGACGCTGTGGGGACGCGACAAGCAGCGCGCGCCGCAGATCGAGCGGGCGCTCAAGCGGCTGGACCTGGAAAAAATCGAAAGCGCGCTGGCCGACCTGGCCCTGATCGACCGTCAGGCCAAGGGGCTGGAGCGGGTGGGTGACCCCTGGGACACGCTGCTGCGCATGGGCATGACGCTGGCCCAGCCGGCGGCCAATGGAAAAAGATGATGGACGTTAAAAGCTACATGCAGACGGTGGGCAAACAGGCGCGCGAAGCCTCGCGTGCGATTGCCCGCGCCGACACCAACCAGAAGAACCGTGCGCTTACGGCGATGGCGGCGGCGATCCGGCGCGACGCGGCGAAGCTGCTGGAAGCCAATGCACGCGACATGGACCACGCGCGCGCCGCCGGCCTCGACGCTGCGCTGCTCGACCGCCTGCAGCTCACCGAAAAGACGGTGGCCGGCATGGCCGAGGGCCTGGAGCAGATCGCCGCGCTGCCCGATCCGGTCGGCGAGATCGATGGCCTGAAATTTCGTCCTTCCGGCATCCAGGTCGGCAAGATGCGGGTGCCGCTCGGCGTCATCGGCATCATCTACGAAGCGCGTCCGAACGTGACGGCGGACGCCGCCGGCCTGTGCCTGAAATCCGGCAACGCCGCGATCATGCGCGGCGGCTCCGAGGCGCTGCATTCCAACCAGGCCATCGCCGCCTGCGTCCGCGAAGGGCTGGAAGTCGCCGGGCTGCCGAATACGGTGGTGCAGGTGGTCGAGACCACCGACCGCGCCGCGGTGGGCGAGCTCATCACCATGAAGGACTACGTGGATGTGATCGTGCCGCGCGGCGGCAAGGGGCTGATCGAGCGCATCACCGGCGAGGCGCGGGTGCCGGTGATCAAGCACCTGCACGGCAACTGCCATGTGTATGTGGACGACCGCGCCGACCTCGCCAAGGCGGTGAAGATCGTCGAAAACGCCAAGACACAGCGCTACGGCACCTGCAACACCACTGAGTCGCTGCTGGTGGCGCGCGGCATCGCCAAAACTGCGCTGCCGGAGATCGGCAAGATGCTGGCCGGCAAGGGCGTGGAAATGCGCTGCTGCCCGGAAGCGCTGGCGATCCTCAAGGGCGCCGGCATCGCCGCCGACAAGCTGAAAGCTGCAGTGGAATCCGACTGGACCGAGGAGTATCTCGGCCCCATCATCGCGGTCAAGGTGGTCGACGACCTCGACGCCGCGATGCTCCACATCAACACCCACGGCTCGCAGCACACCGACGCCATCGTCACCGAGGACTACGGCCGCGCGCGCCGCTTCCTGCGCGAGGTCGATTCGGCCAGCGTGGTGGTCAATGCCTCGACCCGTTTTGCCGACGGCTTCGAATACGGGCTCGGCGCCGAGATCGGCATTTCCACCGACAAGATCCACGCGCGCGGCCCGGTCGGGCTGGAAGGCCTGACCAGCCAGAAGTGGGTGGTGCTGGGGGATGGCCACGTGCGCGGCTGATCGATGCAAGCCATCGGCATCTTCGGCGGCACCTTCGACCCCATCCACTACGGCCATCTGCGGCTGGCCGAGGAGATGGCCGAGGCAATCGGGCTGGAGCGGGTGCTGTTCATCCCCGCCGGGCAGCCGCCGCACCGCGGGGCGCCGCGCACTGCGGCCCCCCACCGGCTGGAAATGGTGCGCCGCGCGATTGCCGGCAACCCGCGCTTTGCCGTGGACGCGCGCGAAGTGACGCGCCCGAGTCCGAGCTACACGGTCGACACGCTGACCGCGCTACGAGCCGAACGGGGCAAGGAGCCGCCGCTGTGGCTGCTGCTGGGCGCGGATGCGTTTCTGGAACTGCCGACCTGGCACGAATGGCGGAAGCTGTTTGAGTTGGCGAACATTGCAGTGGCCGCGCGGCCCGGTGCGCGTCCACTGCAGCCCAATGACTTGACGGAGCCGCTGAAAAGCGAAGTATTGAAACGACAGGTGGCCGGCAGTCCGGTCGCCAGCCCGGCGGGGTCGGTGCAGCTGCGCCAGATGACGCCGCTGGACATTTCGGCCACCGCCCTCCGCGACACCCTGGCACGGCACGGCAGCGCACGTTATCTGCTGCCCGACGCCGTGCTCGACTATATTCACGAACATCAACTCTATACACAGCCATGAACATTGAAGACAAAATCAAACTGATCGTCGACGCCCTCGAAGACATCAAGGCGCAGGACATCACCGTGATCGATACCGGCAAGCTCACCTCGCTGTTCGAGCGCATGGTGATCGCCACCGGTACGTCCAACCGCCAGACCCGCTCGATTGCCGACAATGTTCGGGTCAAGATGAAGGAAGCGGACGAATATGTGGGCAACACCGAAGGCGAAGAAACCGGCGACTGGGTGCTGCTCGACCTTGGCGACGTGATCGTCCATGTGATGCTGCCCGCCGTGCGCACGCATTACAACCTGGAAGAGTTGTGGGGCGCGGCCGAAGCGGCGCGCGCCCGTCACATCCAGGCTGATCATTAGGCCGTGTTAACACGCCCTGGATGAAACTGCACCTGATCGCCGTCGGCCACAAGATGCCCGGCTGGATCGATGCGGGCTACGACGACTATGCGCGCCGCATGCCGCCCGACCTGCCGCTGCTGCTGATCGGGATCAAGCCGGGTCATCGGGTGGCGGGGGAGGACGGTGCGCGGGCGCGGCAACTGGAAGCCGAACGCATTCTCGCCGCACTGCCCGCCGGCTGCGTTCCGGTGGTGCTCGACGAGCGCGGCACGCAGGCGACCACGCGCGAACTGGCGTCATGGCTGCAGGGCTGGATGGATGAGGGCGTGTCGCCGGCCTTCGTCATCGGCGGGGCGGATGGCCTCGACGACAGCGTCAAGGCGCGTGCCGGCAAGCTGCTGGGATTGTCGAAACTGACCCTGCCGCACGCCCTGGCGCGCGTCATGCTGGCCGAGCAGTTGTATCGTTCCGTCTGTATCATCAAGGGGCATCCCTACCATCGGGACTGAGGGATATCACGAGAACATGCTGGTTGATAAACGCATCTACCTGGCTTCGCAGTCGCCGCGGCGGCGCGAACTGCTGAAGCAGATTGGCGTCGCCTTCGACGTGCTGCCGCTGCGCGCCGTGGCGGGCCGCATGGATGTGATCGAAGTGCCCCGTGCCGGCGAGTCTGCCCCCGATTTTGCGCAACGCATGGCAACCGGAAAAGCGGCCTGCGGCTGGCGCGCGGTCGATCAGCGCCACCTGTTGCGCTTTCCGGTGCTGGGCGCGGATACCGTGGTCGAACTGGACGGCGACATCCTCGGCAAGCCGGCCGACCGTCAGGCCGCCGCAGCCATGCTCACGCGCCTGTCCGGGCGCACGCATCAGGTACACACCGCGGTGGCCGTGCAGCATGAGGACCGGCTGGAAAGGCGCCAGTCGTCCAGCCAGGTCCGGTTTGCCGCGCTCGACGCCGCAGCCATTGCGCGCTATCTGGAAAGCGGCGAATATCTCGGCAAGGCCGGCGCCTACGCCATCCAGGGGCGCGCCGGCGCATTTGTCGAATATATCGACGGCAGCTACAGCGGGATCATGGGCCTGCCGTTATATGACACTGCCGTTTTATTGAGAGCCTTCGGTCTGGCAGTCTGAGTGCTGCCGGCCACCCCACCATGAGCGAAGAAATCCTCGTCAACGTCACCCCGCAGGAAACCCGTGTCGCCGTCCTGCACCTGGGCTCGGTGCAGGAACTCCACATCGAGCGCGCGCAGTGCCGCGGGCTGGTCAGCAATATTTACATGGGGCGCGTGGTGCGCGTGCTGCCGGGCATGCAGTCGGCGTTCATCGACATCGGCCTGGAACGTGCGGCCTTCCTGCACGTGGCCGACATCTGGGAAGAGCGCCATGGCAGCGAGCCGGAGCGACCGATCGAACAAGTCCTGCACGAAGGCCAGAGCCTGATGGTGCAGGTGATCAAGGACCCGATCGGCACCAAGGGTGCGCGGCTGTCCACCCAGATCAGCTTTGCCGGACGTTATCTGGTGTACCTGCCGCAGGAAAGCCACATCGGCATTTCGCAGAAAATCGAGGGCGAGGAAGAGCGCGAGCTTCTGCGCCAGAAACTTCATCGGCTGATGCCGGAAGATGCGACCGGCGGCTTCATCGTGCGCACCATGGCGGAAACCGCCGAAGACGCCGAAATGCAGGCCGACATCGACTACCTGCGGCGGCTGTGGAGCAGCATCCAGGCGCGCGGCAACTGCGTCGTGCCGTGCATCCTGTACCAGGACCTCGACCTGTCGCTGCGCGTGCTGCGCGACTTCGTCAACCGCGACACCACGCGCATCCTCATCGACTCGCGCGAGACCTATCAGCGCATGGCCGAGTTCGCGCATAACTACACTCATGCCGTGCTCGACAAGCTGCAGCACTTCAGTGCCGACCGGCCGCTGTTCGACCTGCATTCCATCGAGGATGAAATCGCCAAGGCACTGGGACGCCGCGTCGATCTGAAATCGGGCGGCTACGCCATCATCGACCAGACCGAGGCGCTGACGACAGTGGATGTGAACACCGGCGGCTTTGTCGGGGCGCGCAACTTCGACGACACCATCTTCAAGACCAACCTCGAAGCCGCGCAGGCCATCGCGCGCCAGCTGCGCCTGCGGAATCTCGGCGGCATCATCATCATCGACTTCATCGATATGGATAACACCGAGCACCAGGAAGCGGTGCTGACCGAACTGAAGAAGGCCCTGGCGCGCGACCCCACCCGCTCCACCGTCAGCGGTTTCTCAGCGCTGGGACTGGTGGAAATGACGCGCAAGCGGACCCGCGAATCGCTGGCGCACATCCTGTGCGAATCCTGCCCCACCTGCGCCGGGCGCGGTGAAATCAAGACCGCGCAGACCGTGTGCTACGACGTGCTGCGCGAAATCCTGCGCGAGGCACGCCAGTTCACCGCGCGCGAATACCGCATCGTCGCCGCGCAAAGCGTCATCGATCTCTTCCTCGACGAGGAATCCGGCAGCCTCGCCCAGCTCATCGACTTCATCGGCAAGCCGGTGTCGCTGCAGGTCGAGACCACCTATCCGCAGGAGCAGTACGACATTATCTTGTTGTGATGGGGGAAAACCGGGTCCGCGAAGTACGCGGATAAAAGGTCTTTCATGAAAACTCGCCCGCCCGCCTACTGGCACACCGCCTGTGACCAACTTGCCGCAGCCGACCCGGTGATGGCCGCGCTCATCGCGCGCTATCCCGACGCCATCCTCGCCAATCGCGGCGACCCGTTCCAGACGCTGGCGCGCGCCATCGTCGGCCAGCAGATTTCGGTCAAGGCGGCCGACAGCGTGTGGGCGCGCTTCGCCGGCTATGCGCAAACCGTCAGCCCCGAGCACATCGCCACGCTGGAACTCGCCGCGCTCGCCGCCTGCGGCCTGTCGCGCCGCAAGGCCGAATACCTCGTCGACCTCGCCGGCCATTTCGTCGATGGCCGCGTCGAGCCGGCGCGCTGGAAAAAGATGGAGGACGAAGCCGTCATCGCCGAACTCGTCGACGTGCGCGGCATCGGCCGCTGGACCGCCGAGATGTTCCTCATCTTCAGCCTGCGCCGTCCCGACGTCTGGCCGGTCGACGACATCGGCCTGCAAAAGGCCGTCGCCCTGCATTATCTGGAAGGCGAGCGTCCCACCCCCAAAATCCTGCGCCTGCACGGTGAGCGGCACGCGCCCTGGCGCACTGTCGCCACCTGGTACCTGTGGCGCAGCCTGGATCCGGCTGTGGTGCAGTACTGATTACAGGCTGATGTCGGCGACCACCGGCGCGTGATCCGACGGCCGCTCCAGCTTGCGCATGTCGCGGTCGATGCTGGCGGCGGTGCAGGCGGCGGCGAGCGGCTCGGACAGCAGGATGTGGTCGATCCGAAGGCCGTGGTTGCGGCGGAAGCCCATCATGCGGTAGTCCCACCAGGAAAAGCTTTTCTCCGGCTGTTCGAACAGCCGGAAGCTGTCCTTCAGGCCCAGCGCCAGCAAGTTGCGGAAGCGTTCGCGTTCGGGTTCCGACACCAGCACGCTGTCCTTCCACGCCTCGGGGTCGTGCACGTCGCGGTCTTCCGGCGCCACGTTGTAGTCGCCGAGCACGGCAAGCCTGGGGTGGCGCGCCAGTTCGTCCTTCAGCCATGCATTGAGGGCGTCGAACCAGGCGAGCTTGTAGGGATATTTGTCGGAATCGAGGCTCTGGCCGTTGGGGCAGTACACGCAGACCAGCCGCACGCCGTCGACGGTGGCGGCGATGACGCGCTTCTGTTCGTCCTCCAGTCCGGGAATGCCGATCTGCACGTCGAGCGGTTCGATGCGGCTGACGATGGCGACGCCGTTATAGGTTTTCTGGCCGGCAAAGACGACACGATAGCCAGCCGCTTCCAGTTCGGCGGCCGGGAAATTATCGTCGGTGAGTTTGGTTTCCTGCAGGCACACCGCGTCGGGCTGGTGGGTGGCAAGAAAGTCCAGCAGTTGGGGCAGGCGGACCTTGAGGGAGTTGACATTCCAGGCGGCGATTTTCATGCCGCCGAGTGTAGCGCATACGACTCCACATGGGCTTCAGCCCATAGTGGATCGGAGCACCCGCAAGGGGGTATTGAAACGAATTCTTTAGGGGGCGGGGGCCGCAGCCGGCGCGGCGGGGGCCGCTGCAGGTGCAGGCTTGGTGCCCGGGATCGGGGTCTTGGGATAGCCCGCCTTGTCGAGCGCGGCATGCCATTGTCCGGTTTCGAAGCCGTCGACCTTGTCGCTGCCGACCACCAGCACCGGCACACTTAAACGTCCGGTGAGCTTTTTCAGTTCGGCCTGCGCTTCGGGATTGTTCTGCGGATCCTTGGTGCTGTAGGGCACGCCGCGTTCGGCGAGCAGTTGTCGCGCCTGGTCGCAAGGCCCGCCGCAGGTGGTGATGTAGAGGGTGACCGGAAACTTCTCGCGTGCGGTTTTGGCGGAATAGGATTCGCCCACTTCGATGACGTTGCCCTTGAACGATTTCTGCTGGGCATTGCGGACGTTGGGCGGCGGCGGCTGGTCGCTGTATTGCGTGCGACCTTCGGCATCCTTCCACTGATACAACTGGGCCGCGGCAAGCGGCGCGCTTGCAATGGCCATGCAGAGTGTCGCCAAGATGAGTCCTGTTTTCATTCCGTGCTCCCGAAAGACGTGATCCTCTGCTGTAACGGCCATATCCGGACACGGCTTAAGGCATGCTGTTTTATTCCGCCATCGCGAGGCCCGCAGGGCCGTGGCGATCCAGAGTTCGTCGATTTCGCGGGCATTCTGGATTGCCCTAAAGGACTCCGATCCACTATGTGCTAAAGCACGTGTGGAATCGTATGCCGCGTCGCTGCGCTCCTCGCATTCCTCAAGCCATGCCGTTGTGGCGCAACAGGGCGTCGATCGTCGGCTCGCGGCCGCGGAAGGCCTTGAACGATTCGAGCGCCGGGCGGGCGCCGCCCTGGGCCAGGATCTCGCTCCAGAAGCGGTGGCCGACCTCGGGGTTGAGCACGCCGCCGTAGCCTTCGGCCTCGTCCTCGAACAGCGCATAGGCGTCGGCCGACAGCACTTCCGCCCACTTGTAGCTGTAATAACCGGCCGCGTAGCCGCCGGCGAAGATATGCGAGAAGTTGTTGGGGAAGCGGTTCCAGGCGGGCGGGATGATGACCGCGACCTGGCGGCGGATGTCATCGATCAGATCCTGTGCGGTACGGCTGCCGGTGGGGTCGAAATCGTCGTGCAGGTGCATGTCGAAGCTGGCGAATTCGATCTGGCGCAGGGTCTGCAGGCCGGACTGGAAGTTCTTCGCCGCCAGCATCTTGTCGAACAGCGCGCGCGGCAGCGGCTCGCCGGTCTCCACGTGCGCGGTCATGTGCTTCAGCACGTCCCATTCCCAGCAGAAATTTTCCATGAACTGGGAGGGCAGTTCGACCGCGTCCCACTCGACGCCGTTGATGCCGGACACGCCGAGCTCCTCGATCTGCGTGAGCAGGTGGTGCAGGCCGTGTCCGGCCTCGTGGAACAGGGTGATGACCTCGTCGTGGGTGAACAGCGCAGGCTTGTCGCCCACCGGCCCGGAGAAGTTGCAGTTGAGATAGGCGACCGGCGTCTGGATGCCGTCTTCCTTCTTGCGGCGGGTAATGACGTCGTCCATCCAGGCGCCGCCGCGCTTGGAGGCGCGGGCGTACAGGTCGAGGTAGAACTGGCCGACGCGCTGGCCGCCGTGGTCGGAGAGCGTGTAGAACTTCACGTCCGGATGCCACACCGGCGCGCTGTCCTCGCGCACGTGCAGGCCGTAAAGCGTCTCGACCAGGCTGAACAGGCCGGTCAGCACGTGCGGCTCGGGGAAATACAGCTTCACCTCCTGGTCGGAGAAGCTGTAGCGCGCGATGCTGAGCTTTTCCGACACGTAGGTGTTGTCCCAGGCCTGCGGGTCTGCGAGGCCCAGTTCGTCGCGGGCAAAGGCTTTCAGTTCTTCATAATCCTTTTCCGCATAGGGACGGGCGCGGGCGCCGAGTTCGTCGAGGAACTTCAGAACCTCGGCCGGGGTGTCGGCCATCTTGGCCGCCAGCGACACCTCGGCGTAGCTTTTGAACCCCAGCAGCCCGGCGGCTTCGCGGCGCAGCCTGAGGATGCTGCCGATCAGCGGCGTGTTGTCGAAGAGCACGGTTGTTGACGCTTCAGCGTCTTTACAACCGTGGCCTACCCCTTGCGGGTGCTCAGGCTTGCCGAATTCCGAGGCGCGGGTGACATAGGCACGGTAGATCTGCTCGCGCAGTTCGCGGTTGTCGGCGTACTGCATCACCGGCAGATAGGACGGCATCTGCAGGGTGATCTTCCAGCCGGTCTTGCCGTCGGCTTCGGCGGCGGCTTTCATCATCGCCTGCACGTCTTCCGGCAGGCCGGCCAGCTGTGCGGCATCGTCGATGAAGAGCCCGAATTCGTTGGTGGCGTCGAGCAGGTTTTCCTCGAACTTGGCCGAGCGTTGCGCCAGTTCCTCCTGCACCTGCATGAAGCGGGCCTTCTTGTCGTCCGGCAGTTCGGCGCCGCCGAGGCGGAAGTCGCGCAGTTCGTTCTCCACGATCTTCTTGCGCGGGGCGGACAACGCGGCGTAATCGGGGCGGGCTTTCAGCGCCTTGAACTTGGCGAACAGCGCTTCGTTCTGTCCCAGTTCGGCGTAGAAGACGGTGATCTTCGGCAGGTTTTCGTTGTAGACCTCGCGCAGTTCGGGCGAATCCATCACCGAATGCAGGTGCGACACCTGGCCCCAGGCGCGGCCCAGCTTTTCGTTGGCGTCGTCGAGCGGGGCGACGAAGGCCTCCCACTCGGCGGGCGTGTCGGCGGCTTCCGCACGCGCCACCGCGGCGCGCGCGTCGGCCAGCAGCCGGTCGATGGCGGGGG
>JBAVWB010000108.1:0-11701 GCA_049697615.1 Thiobacillus sp.
GGCCGGAGCTCGCGCCCGTGATAAAAACGCGTAGCGGTTTATTCGGGACGATGAGCGGGTCAGCTGCCAAGTGCGTTACCTGACGGCCCTTTTGTTGCCGCGCTCGGCGCGCGCCTTGACGATCAACTGGTCGAGCACCTCGAACAGCCGCGCCGGGCTGCCGGCCATCGATACCGAGGTGGTGTATTTGCCGTCGATGATGAAAGCGGGCACGCCGCCAATGGCGTAGGCGGTGGCCAGCCGGGCGCCCTGGGTGGCCTTCGACTGGGTGGAGAAGGAATTGTAGATGCCTTCGAATTTCTTGCGGTCGACACCCTGCTTGGCGATCCAGTCGCCCAGCACGGCCGGGTTGTTGAGGTCGATCTTTTCCACGTGATAGGCGTCGAACACCTTGTCGTGCAGGCGGCCGAGCAGGCCCATCTGTTCCAGCGTGTAGTAGAGCTTGGCACCGGGCATCCAGTCATCGCGGAAGACCGCCGGCACGCGGCGAACCTGGGCGTCCGTGGGCAGGGATTTCAGCCAGGTATTCAGCGCAGGTTCGAGCTGAAAGCAATGCGGGCAGCGATACCAGAAAAACTCCAGCACTTCGACCTTGCTGCCGGTGGCGACGGGCTGCGGGTTTTTCAGGCGGGCGTATTCGTGTCCCTCGAAGGCTTCCGGACCGGCAGCCAGGGCGGACAGGGAAAAAACAGCGGCGGCAAAAAATGCCAGTGCGCGGGTGAACATCAAGGCGTCTCCTGAGGGGTGGGAACTTCTTTGACCAGCGTAGCGGGGATATTGTTCTGCGTCAGCAGGCTGCGGGTGCGATTCACTTCGTCGATGGCGTTGAAAGGGCCGACGCGCACGCGATGGAACACGCCCTTGTCAGGCACTTCGCTGGTCTGAATGACGGCCTCGACGCCCAGCAGGGCCAGTTGCGCCTTCAGGTTGTCGGCATCGTTCGGATTCTGGAATGCGCCCGCCTGCAGGTAATAGCGCGGCGTGGGCGCAGCGGGCGCAGTGGAGGGCGGCAACTCGCCCGGCGCATCGCCCGGCAGCACCTTGTAGAAATCGAAGCTGGGGGCGGCGTCCGGCGTGTCGGGCGTCGCGTGGGTCGGCGCAGGCGAGGGCGTGATGAGCTTGAACGGGTTGTTGCCAGTGGCCCAAAGCGCCACGCCCACGGCCAGGATCGCGCCGACGGTGAGGCCGATCAGCACACCGGTGAATACAGAACTGCCGCCCGAGCGGCGGGTATTGCGGGAAGCGGGTTTTGCCATGGCTACATTTTCTCCGGGGCTGATACGCCGAGCAAGGCCAGCCCGTTGACGATCGTGATGCGGGTGGCGTCGGCCAGCGCGAGGCGGGCGAGTTTCGTCGCCGCATCCTCGACCAGGAATTTTTCGGCGTTGTACCAGGCGTGGAAATCGCCCGCCAGCATCTGCAGGTAATGCACCAGCAGATGGGGCGCCAGGTCGCGCGCGGCGCCGGCGACGGTTTCCGGGTATTCGGCCAGGCGCTGCATCAGAGCGAGTTCGTGCGGCGCAGTCAGCGGCGCGAGGTCGGCGTCGTCGAGCGCGTCTGACATGCCGCCCCATTCCTCGAACACGCGGCAGATGCGCGCGTGCGCGTACTGCACGTAATACACCGGGTTATCGGTGTTCCTGGCGACCGCGAGATCGACGTCGAAGATGTATTCGGTGTCGGCCTTGCGCGAGAGCAGGAAGAAGCGCACCGCGTCCTTGCTGGTCCAGTCGATGAGGTCGCGCAGGGTGACGTAGCTGCCGGCGCGCTTGGAGATCTTCACCTCCTCGCCGCCGCGCATGACCCGGATCATCGTATGCAGCAGGTAGTCGGGATAGCCTTCGGGGATGCCGACGTTGGCGGCCTGCAGGCCGGCGCGAACGCGGGCGATGGTGCCGTGGTGGTCGGTGCCCTGGATGTTGATCGCGCGCTCATAGCCGCGCTCCCACTTGGCGATGTGATAGGCGACGTCGGGCACGAAATAGGTGTAGGTACCGTCGGACTTCTTCATCACGCGGTCCTTGTCGTCGCCGTAGTCGGTGGTCCGTAGCCACAGCGCGCCGTCCTGCTCGTAGGTCTTGC
Organism: Thiobacillus sp.; assembly: GCA_049697615.1. Lineage (GTDB taxonomy): Bacteria > Pseudomonadota > Gammaproteobacteria > Burkholderiales > Thiobacillaceae > Thiobacillus. Next base: position 2,083 of record JBAVWB010000108.1, read on the forward strand.
CGGCGTCGATGAGCTTCTGCACCGACGCGGCGACGCGGCCGCTGGTGTACAGGCTCGACTCCAGATAATAGTGGTCGAAGCGCACCGCGAAGGCCTTGAGGTCGAGGTCCTGCTCGTGGCGCAGGTAGGCGACGGCGAACTCGCGGATCGAATCGAGATCGTCAATGTCGCCCGAGGCAGTGAATTCGCGGTCGTCCGACTTCACCGTCTTTTTCGCCAGAAAATCCGCCGCGATGTCGCCGATGTAGTCGCCGTTGTAGGCGGTTTCCGGCCAGTCGGCGTCGCCCGGCTTGAAGCCGCGTGCACGCGCCTGCACGCTGTTGGCCAGCGTGGCGATCTGCACGCCGGCGTCGTTGTAGTAGAACTCGCGGAAGACCTCCCAACCCTGCGTCGCATACAGGTTGCAGATGGCATCGCCCAGCGCCGCCTGGCGGCCGTGGCCGACGTGCAGCGGACCGGTCGGGTTGGCGGAAACGAACTCGACCAGCATCTTGTGGCCACGGCCTGCGTCACCGCGGCCGAATTGCGCGCCGGCCGCACGGATCTGCGGCACCAGGCCATGCCAGGCCGCGGGTGTGAGGTGGAAATTGATGAAGCCGGCGCCGGCGATTTCGGCCTTGGCGATCAGCGGCGATTTCGGCAACTCGGTGAGAATCAGTTGCGCCAGTTCGCGCGGGTTCTTCTTCAGCGGGCGCGCCAGCTGCATCGCCGCGTTGCTGGAAAAGTCGCCGTGGTCGGGATTTTTCGGGCGTTCGATGTCGAGGCTGACCGGCGCGTCAGGCGCCATGGTTTCGAGGGCGATGCCAATCAGCTGGGCGATCTGTTCTTTGAGCGGATGGGTGTTGGACATGGTTACAAAGAGGACGGGGCGATGTGCGCATCCTCAGTGTTCGAATGGGTAGCCCGCGATTATAAGCGCCGCGCGCGGGGCATCAAAACACCAGCGGGTCGACATCGAGCGACCAGCGTGCGATGCGCGGCCGGACGGTGTCGAGTTGCGGCCGCCAGTCGCGCACGAAAGCCTGCAGGGCCTGGCGTGAAGACGACTGGATCAGGAGCTGCGCGCGCTCCAGATTGGCCACGCGCGCCATCGGCGCCGGGGTGGCGCCGAACACGCTGACTTCCGCACGGTCGGGCGCCAGCGCCGCGGCGCGTTTGAGGAAGGCGAGCGCCGCATCCATCGTGGTCGCCTCGGCGCGCAGCAGCACCTGGCGGGTGAATGGCGGCAGGTCGAGCTGGCGGCGCTCGGCCAGCAGCTCGCGCGCGTAGCCGGCGAAGTCGTGGCGCTGCAGGTAGCGGAACAGTGGATGGTCGGGGAAGGCGGTCTGGATCAGCACGCGGCCGGGCTTGTCGGCGCGCCCGGCGCGTCCTGCCACCTGCATCAGCTGGGCGAACAGGCGCTCGGTGGCGCGGAAGTCGGGGCTGTAGAGCGCGCCGTCGGTGTCGAGGATCAGCGCCAGCGTCATGTTGGGGAAGTCGTGTCCCTTGGCCAGCATCTGGGTGCCGACCAAGATGTCGATTTCGCCGCCATGCACCGCCTCGCCCAGCTCGGCCCAGGCGCGCGGACGCATGGTGTCGCGGTCGATGCGGCGGATGCGCGCCGTGGGCAAGAGGGCGGAGAGCGTCTCCTCCAGCCGCTGCGTGCCCTGGCCCAGGGCTTTCAGATCGGGGTTGCCGCAGCTCGGGCATTCGGGCGGGATGCGCGTCTCGAACCCGCAGTGGTGGCACTTCAGGCGGTGCGGCTGGGTTGAATGTGGCTTGGCGCGGTGCAGCACCAGCCGCGCCGAGCAGCGCGGGCAGGGCGATACCCAGGCGCAGCTCGGGCAGTACAGTGCCGGCGCGTAGCCGCGACGGTTGAGGAACACCAGACCCTGCTCGCCGCGCGCCAGCGTTTCGGTGAGCGCCTGCACGGCGGGGCGCGAGAGGCCGTTGTCGACTGGAAGGTGCTTGAGATCGACCAGTTCGATCGCCGGCAGCTGCGCCTGGCTGATGGCGCGCTGCTTCAGTTCGATCAGCCGGTAGCGCCCGGAGAGCGCCTGCGCATAGCTTTCCAGCGAGGGCGTGGCCGAGCCGAGCACCACCGGCACGCCGCGCTGCTTGCCGCGCGCGATGGCGACGTCGCGTGCCGAATAGCGCAAGCCGTCCTGCTGCTTGAACGAGCCGTCGTGCTCCTCGTCCACCACGATCAGCCCCAGCCGCGGCAGCGGCGCAAACACCGATAGCCGGGTGCCGAGCAGCACGTCGCAGTCGGGCGCGGCGAGCCAGTTTTCCGCGCGCTCCTTCTCGCCCAGGCCGCTGTGCAGGGTGGCGAAGCGGCGTCCGGGAAAGCGGCGGCGGAAATGCTGTTCCAGCTGCGGGGTCAGCGCGATTTCGGGGATCAGCACCAGCGCCTGCCTGTTCGTCGCCAGCACCGCATCGATCAGGCGCAGGTACAGCTCGGTCTTGCCGCTGCCGGTGACGCCATGGATCAGGTGGACGCCGAACTTTCCGAGCGCGGGCAGCAGCGCGGCGAGCGCGGCCTGCTGCTCGTCGGTGGCCGGCGGCGGCTCGGCAGTCTGGGACGCGACCGCCGGAGGGGGCACCCGCGACCAGACGGCCCAGCCCGCCGCCGCCAGCGCGGACGCGTGGCGGCCCTGCTTCTGCGCACGCAAGGTGTCGCGCGGCTGCGGCGTTGCCCGCAAGGCATCGAGCAGCGCGCGCTGCGCCTTGGCGCGGGCGGGCGGCTCCGCGACCCGCCCGGACTCGGTCAGCACCAGCCAGGGGGTGTCGGCGACAAAAGGCGTGGCGTTCTTCAGCCGCGGCGGCAGCGTGGCGAGCAGGATCGCGCCCAGCGGATAGTGGTAATAGTCGGCGCAAAACTGCGCCAGTCGAAGGATGTCGGGCGACAGCGCGGGCCGGTCGTCCAGCACGCGGATCACATCGCGCAGCTTGTCGGTCTGGATGCTGCTGTCGGCCGGCGGGCCCAGTGCCACGCCGACCTGGACGGTGCGGCCGAACGGCACTTCGACCAGGCTGCCCGGCTGCACCGCGCCCAGGCCATCCGGCAGGCGATAGTCGAACAGCCGGTAGAGCGGCGTGTCGAGTGCGACCTGAATGAGGGAGGGCATGTTGTTGATCCGAAACGTAGGTCCGTAAAAAGAATTAAGGCGATGCTTAACCTAAAACGCTCAAGAGTCTAATGGCGTTTCGGATCAATAACCCTCAAGCCCGGTGCGCGCTGGAGATGTGAAATTCAAGTGCTTGAATTTCACATCTCTAGCGGCGAATCTTGATCGGGTGTCGGGGAAGTTTTGCTAAGTGGCTGTTGGCCAAGGTTTATTCGATGTTGTCCACGCAGGCTGTGGATAATTGTGTGGGTGATTTGTGTTGACAGCCCTCAATCGCCCGTATTTCGTGGGGTGAGCCCCACGGGCTAAAAAGCAGGCAACCCAGCAAATGTTTATTTTTCAATGGGTTATAAACATGCCCCGACTGTCAAGGGCTTGACACAAAAAAAGTTCCCCTGCGCCAGAAATGTGCATAAGTTAACGCTTCTATTGCCGAAACGGCGGCCATTTACGCACCTTTTGAGGGCGCAGGGCCTTGTTATTGCAGGGCTTTATGCCTGCTGGATGCCGGCAATCACCCACCCGCCTTCGCCGCGGGTCGGTTTGGTGAGGTGCCAGACTTCGTCGAGCGGCATGGCATCCTGGCCGGCAGCTTCGCGCACCAGGCCGGTGAAGCGCACGCTGACGACGTGGCGGCTGCCTTCGTCGACCGCTTCGAGCACCTCGGCGTCGATCGTCATCACATCGGTGGTCTGCGCCGCGTCGCCGCGCTCGGCCAGCTGCATGCGGACTTCGGCGAAGACTTCGGGCGTGGTGAAGGCGCGCAGGTCGTCCAGGTTGCCGGCATCAAAGGCGGCCTGCAGACGGATGAAGTTGAGCTTGGCTTCGCGCGCGAAAGCGTCGGCGTCGAAGCCGGGCGGGAAATGCGGTGAAGCGTGGCTGCTGCCCGTAGCGGTCGCGGGCATCGCGTCAAAGGCGGTCGCTGCCCGAGGATTCGCGCCAGCCGGCATGCCGGCGTACTGCATCGCGGGGGCCGGCGCATTGCGGCGCATGAAGAAGCGGAACAGCATGAAGGCGGCCATCGCCAACAGCGCCAGCATCAGGAAATTGGCCATTCCCTCGCCCATTCCCAGGTGGGAGAACAGCGCGGCCAGGCCCAGGCCAGCGGCCAGTCCGGCGATCGGCCCCATCCACGAGCGCTTCTGCGGCGCGGTGGTCGTTGTGGCGCTTTGCTGCTGGCGTTGCGGCGTCGGCGCGGCATCCTGCCTGGCCGGCGCGCTGCGCTGCATGCCGAAGGACTTGGCACCGCCCATGCGGCGGGCTTCGGCGTCATCCATGACGAAAGCAAAGCTGATGAAGACGGCAAACAGGCTGATCAAAATGCGTTTCATGGTGAATCCTGGTGAAGAACTAAAGATGAAGGTTGGACGTGGCAGGGCGCAATCGTTCACTCAGGCGCTTGGCTGAGTCGCGCGCACGGCGCGGCTGCGGCTGTGCACCGCCTCGACCAGCACGCTGACGTTGTCGGGGTTGGTGAACTGCGAAATGCCGTGGCCGAGGTTGAACACGTGGCCGGGGTGGTTGCCGTAGCTGTCGATGATGCGCGTGGCCTCGGCGCGGATGCTCTCCGGCGTGCCGTGCAGCGCGCAGGGGTCGAGGTTGCCCTGCAGCGCAACCTGGCCGCCCACGCGGCGGCGTGCCTCGCCGATGTCGAGCGTCCAGTCCAGCCCCACCGCGTCGGCGCCGATGCCGGCCATCGACTCCAGCCAGTTGCCGCCGCCCTTGGTGAAGATGATGCTGGGCACGCGCCGGCCTTCGCGTTCCTTGATCAGGCCGGCGACGATGCGCTCCATGTAGTCGAGCGAGAATTCCTTGTACGCGTGCGGGGTGAGACTGCCACCCCAGGAGTCGAAAATCATCACGGCCTGCGCGCCGGCCTCGATCTGCGCGTTGAGGTAGTCGATCACCGCCCGCGTGTTCACTTCCAGGATGCGGTGCAAGAGGTCGGGACGGCTGTACAGCATGGTCTTGATGTGGCGGTAGTCGTCCGAGCCGCCGCCTTCGACCATGTAGCAGGCCAGCGTGTAGGGGCTGCCGGAAAAGCCGATCAGCGGCACCGAGCCGTCGAGCGCGCGGCGGATCGAGCGCACCGCGTCCATCACGTAGCCGAGCTTGTCGGTCGGATCGGGTGCGGAGAGGTCGCGGATTTCCCATTCGTTGCGCAGCGGGCGCTCGAAGCGCGGCCCTTCGCCGGTGGAGAAATACAGGCCCAGGCCCATCGCGTCGGGCACGGTGAGGATGTCGGAAAACAGGATCGCAGCGTCGAGCGGATAGCGCGCCAGCGGCTGCAGCGTCACTTCGGTCGCCAGGTCGGGCGTCTTGCACAGGGTCAGAAAATCGCCTGCGCGGGCGCGGGTGGCGTTGTATTCCGGCAGGTAGCGGCCGGCCTGGCGCATCAGCCAGAGGGGGGTGTATTCGGTGGGCTGGCGCAGCAGCGCGCGCAGAAAGGTATCGTTCTTGAGGGCGGACATGAGGCGGGCCAGGACGCAAAGCCGGCATTTTAGCAGGCTTGGCGCCACCGGCCCGGGTACATCGGGCCATCAGCTGCGGCGGAAGCTCCATTCTCCCTTGCCGGACGGGCAGGCCAGCACGTCGCGCGGCGTGCGGCCGTCGACCCCCAGCGTGGCGTGACGGCAGCCGTCGCGGGCGTCGCCGGGTTAGTTGAACCTGGAAGGGCGGTCGTAGGCAGAGCGGGCCTGGCGGTCATGCGATTCCGTGCGGATATTCTGGTTCGCCATATCCAGCGCGCGGTCGAGGCGCTGGAATTCGCGTGCATCAATCCTGCCATCGGCACGGAAATGCTGTTCCATGGCGCGGATCTTGTGCTGTTCCTGCATCAATTCGCGAAATTCGAAGCGAGTCAGCTGGCCCGCCCGCCTCGCAGCCTGGATACGTTCAGCCTGGCGATCCTGGCGGACATCGATCTGCTGGCTGTAAGCCCTGGATTGCTGCGGGTAAGCCTCGTGGTGACCGTAGCCGCCACGCTCCCAACTGGCCTGCGCGCCGGCTGCTGCCAGGCCCAATGCCAGCATGCCCAAAGTGGACTTCATCAGAGTGCTTTTCATGGTGTCGCTCCTTTTTCAATTGAGGGGTGCCGCTGACCTGGGTTGCTCAGCGGACACCTGCACTCTAGGAGCGCCATGTAAGCGGGGTGTTGGGGGCGGGTTACGAGGTGTAACGCAATGTAACGCCGACCTGGGCACGGATTGTTGCGATCAGCGGCGCGGGCAGACCGGCTACCGGGCCGGTCGGCCGGGGCGCCCTCTGGGGTTTCTTCGGCAGGCCGACGATCAGGGCTCCTGTATGTCCTTGCCCATCTGCTCGATCTTCTCCCCGGCCTGCTCACGCGTCTCGTCCAGCGCCTTTCCTGCTTCCTGGGCGGGGCCGGGCGGGGCCGCGGGATCGTCAAACAGGGCGTTTGCTTCCTCCTTCATGTCCTGAACGGACCGGTCCACCTGTTCGCCAGCCCGTTCGGCGGGACCCTGGTTGTCGCAGCCGTTCAGGATCAGCAGGCTGGTCAGCGTCGCAAGCACCGCGTAAGAGGCATGCCAGGGGTGGGTGCGTTTGGATTTGGCTGGCAGGCTGAAGGCGATGCCGGTTCCGGCCCCGCTCCATTCATACAGCTTCATGTGTTCATCGTTCAAGTAGTGCGGCGTCTTGCGCATGGCTTTTCTCCAAATTTCTGTTGGGCCGGCAGCAATGAAATCGCTGCCGGCAGGCTGACGGTTGCAGGGTTCAGCGCTTGATCTGCAGATCGTTGCGGACGCCTTTCACGCCCTCGACGGCGAGCGCGATTTTTTCGGCCTGGGCAATTTGCGTTGCGTTGTTGACCCAGCCGGACAGTTGAACCGTGCCTTGATGGGTTTCCACATTCACGCCCAGGCCTTTTATGCCTTCTTCCTTCAATAGCAGCGACCGCACCTTGGTGGTGATCCACACGTCATCCATGTACTTGCTGGCCTTGACGCGATCGTTGTTGGCGACGGCCTTGATGTACTCGTCATTGCTCAGGCGGCCGTCGCGGTTGGCGTCGGCTTCGTGAAACGCCTGTTCATGACCGCCCTTGGCGGCAAATTCCTCCGCGCTGACGATGCCATCTTCGTTTCCGTCCGCGGCCTTGAAGCCGGGCATGACCGGCGAGGCCAGGACCAGGGTGGCGGTGAGGGCGGCCACTGCGCCGGCCAGGGTCACATTGAGAATGCGTTGTTCAAAGGATTTCATGTCTATCTCCTGTGTCATGAGTGGATTCGAATGCAGATGCACTCAAGCAGGGTAGAGCGACGAGCGTGCCAGTTTGATTTATGGCAATGAAATCATAAAGATGGGCTGGCTTGGTGGCGTGGCATGGGGGCGGCCCGGTTTTGAACAGGCCATTTTGTCGCCTGTTGGAGACGTCACCCGCAAGGCGCCTGCAAGCCGCTGTTGTCATTGAACTTTTTTGTCTGCTGTCGGCGACAGCGCAGCCGTCGGGCCGAAACGGGCGCAAAAAAAGGGAGCCAGGCTCCCCGGTCGTGGGTGAGGGACGATTCAAACCGTCGGTGGGCGGCGGCCCGTGACCAACAGCAACAGAAATACCACCAGACCCACGACAAACAGGACTTTGGCGATCCAGGTTGTCGTGCCTGCAATGCCGGCAAAACCGAAAATCCCGGCGACGATGGCGACGATCAGAAATGTGATGGCCCATCCAAACATGGCGTTCTCCTCTCGGGGTTGATCAACGCGCCCGAAGGCGGTGAAGCTTCCGTTGCAGCGATCGTGCCAATCAAAAAACGGGTTTGGAATCAGGCATCTGGGCCTGTGGTGCGGGAATAGGTCGCCCGCCAGCCCGGGCCGGCGTCGCCGCTGCCCGACATTCAGCCGTCGTCGCGGTCCTTGAACAGCGCGGGGGTAAGACCGTGGCGCTGCAGCAGGCGGTACACCTCGGTGCGGTTGCGTCCGGCCAGCCGCGCCACTTCGCTGACCTGGCCGCGGGTGAGCTTCAGGAGCGTGATCAGGTAATCGCGCTCGAACGCCGAGCGTGCCTCGGCCAGCGGCTGGATCTCGGCCGGCTTGTCGCGCAGCGCGCGCGCCACCAGGCTGGCCGGTATGGTGGAGGTGGTGCACAGCGCGACGCATTGCTCCAGCACGTTGTGCAGCTGGCGGATGTTGCCCGGCCAGTCCGCCGCGGTCAGCATGTCCAGCGCGTCGGGGGCAAAGCCGTGGATGCGGCGGTCGTATTTCTCGGTCAGCGCAGCCAGGAAATGCCGGGCCAGCAGCGGAATGTCCTCGCGCCGCTCGCGCAGCGGCGGCAGCGTCAGGGTGACCACGTTGAGGCGGTAATACAGATCCTCGCGGAATTCGCCGCTGACGATCGCCTCTTCCAGGTTGCGGTGGGTGGCCGACAGGATACGCACGTCGACGGGGCGCGTTTCGGTCGCGCCGACCGGCCGCACCTCCCCTTCCTGCAGCACGCGCAGCAGCTTGACCTGCAGCGGCGGAGGCATGTCGCCGATCTCGTCGAGGAACACGGTGCCGCCCTCCGCGCTGAGAAACAGGCCGGGATGGTCGCGTCCGGCCCCGGTGAAGGCACCCTTCACGTGGCCGAACAGTTCCGATTCGAGCAATTCGGCCGGTATCGCCCCGCAGTTGATCGCGACGAAGGGCTTGGCGCGGCGCGGGCTGGCGCGATGAATGGCGCGCGCCAGCAACTCCTTGCCGGTGCCCGATTCGCCCTGGATCAGGAGCGACGCCCCGCTTTGCGCGGCCAGCCGGGCTTCGGCCAGCAGCGCGTCCATCGCCGGGCTGGCGGTGATGATTTCACAGCGCCAGTCGTCGCTGACGGCCTCGGGTCCACTGCCGGCAAGCCGGGTGGCACGCTTCAGCAGATCGACCAGGGTGGGCGCGTCGTAGGGCTTGGTCAGGTAGCCGAACAGCCCCTGCTGGGTGGCGGCTACCGCATCCGGGATGGTGCCGTGCGCGGTCAGCACGATCACCGGCAGCGCCGGGTCGCGCGCATGGATGGCGCGAAACAGCGCCATGCCGTCCATGCCCGCCATCTGCATGTCGGTTAGCACGGCATCGGGGCGCGCCAGCGCCAGCTGCCCAAGCGCGGCTTCGCCGCTGCCGACCGCCTCGACCCGGAAGCCATTGGCTTCCAGCCGCAGCGTGATCAGCTCGCGCAGAGAGGCGTCATCGTCGACCACCAGAATGCACGGATTTTTCATGGCGTTCGGGAGCTTCCGTTGCGCTGCTGCAGGGTTTTTTCCAGCGCCTTGATCTGGTCGAGCTTGTCCTGGAGTTCTTGCGCTCGCACTGTCTGCTGCCTGAGTTCGATGCGCGCCTTGAGTGATTTTTTCATCTGGTCGAGCAGCGCACGCGTCCGGGCGTCGGGTTCGGCCAGGCTATTCAGGATTTTGAGACTGTGTTCGAGCGCATCCGCACTGTCTTCGCGCTCCAGCAGCGCAGCCAGCTGAAAGCGCCGCGCGTCGTCGAGGCGGCGCTCGCCCTCCAGCCCGGCCAGCTCGCGGCGC
>JBAVWB010000109.1:0-26566 GCA_049697615.1 Thiobacillus sp.
CAGCTGCCGCGCGACGCGGCACGCACCCTGGTCGGCAACCTCGCCCACCCGCTCAACCGGCCGGTCTTTGACGCCGCCAAGGGCCGCATCGTCGAAGGCTACGCAATCCTGCAGCCGCGCGCCTCGATCAGCCTGACCAGTGCCGGCCAGTCGCGCTTTACCCGGCTGTTCGCGGGCGACGCGGGGCTCGACCCCTACACGCGAGAGGTCTCGGACGTCTACCAGGATGTGTTCGCGGAAGGCTCGTTCATCGGCAAGGGCATCTACGACGTGGATGCGTTCCGCCAGGCCGTCGACGGACGTTTTCCGGAGAACCTCATCCTCAGTCACGATTTGCTGGAGAGCGGGTATGCGCGTTCGGCCCTGGTGACCGATGTCGACCTCATCGAAGAGCATCCCGCCAGCTATGCCATCGAGGCCAGCCGGCGCCACCGCTGGATACGCGGCGACTGGCAGCTGGCTGGCTGGCTGCTGCCGCGCGTGCCGGGGCCGCCCGCCCCGGATGGATCGAATGGAAAGCGGCAGGCCAACCCGCTCTCGGCCCTGTCGCTGTGGAAGCTTTTCGACAACCTGCGGCGCAGCCTGGTGGCGCCGGCGCTGCTTGCCCTGCTGGTCGGAGGCTGGCTGCTGGGCCCGGCATGGTTGTGGACCCTGCTGGTGGTGGCGGTGGTGTGCCTGCCCTCCCTGCTGTCCACCGTGATCGAACTGATTCGCAAGCCGGAAGAGCGCGACTGGCTGGTGCACCTGAACCTGACCGGAAAATCCGCGGGGCGCCCGATCATGCTCGCCGTGCTGACGCTGGCCTTTTTGCCCTACGACACGCGGATTGGCCTGGGCGCGATCCTGCGCTCGGGCGTGCGCATGCTGTTCACGCGACGCGGCTTGCTGCTGTGGCAACTGCACGCCTACGCACGCCGCAACGCGTGCCGGTCGCTGGCCGATTTTTTCCGCGAGATGGGGATCGCGCCGGTGCTCGCGGTGGCGCTGGGCATGGCGCTGGCCATGGCAGGGAGCCGACCGGCGGCGTGGCTCGTCGCTGCGCCCATCCTGTTGCTGTGGCTGCTGTCGCCCGCCGTTGCCTGGTGGATCAGCCGGCCGCTGGCCGCCCCCACCCCGGGCCTGAGCATCGGTCAACAGGCCTTCCTGCGGGCATCGGCCCGCCGCACCTGGCGCTACTTCGCGGATTTCGTCGGTCCGGATGACAACTGGCTGCCGCCCGACAACTTCCAGGAATATCCTGCGCCGGCCATCGCCTCGCGCACCTCGCCCACCAACATCGGCATGTCGCTGCTGGCCGACATGGCGGCCGTCGATTTCGGTTATCTCACGGTCGGGGAATGCCTGCAGCGCATCGGCAACACCCTGGCCTCGATGGAAAAGCTGGAGCGCTACCGCGGCCATTTCTACAACTGGTACGACACCCGCACGTTGCAACCGCTGCATCCGCAATACGTCTCGTCGGTGGACAGCGGCAACCTGGCCGGCAGCCTGCTCACCCTGCACGCGGGACTGGCCGAACTGAAGCATCAGCCGGTGCTGTCAGCCAACGCCTTGCAGGGTCTGCAGGACACCCTGCAGGTGCTGGCCGAGCAGCTGCCCACCGCACCCGCCCCCAAATTGGCAAAAAAGATCGGCCTGCTGCAGGACACACTCCACGCGCTCACGCTGGAGGGCCCGCCACAGACGCTGGCTGCCGCCGCCAGCGCGCTGGACCAGGTTCACCGCATCGGCGGCGCGCTGCTTGCATGGCTGCCGACAGATACCGGCATCGACGACGAACTGTACTACTGGGCGCAGGCATTCGACCGGCAGTCCCGCGCCCTGCGGGGCGAGCTTGCATCGCTGGTTCCCGAACCGTGGCAGTGCACCGCCCTCCCGACCCGGATGGAACTGGCCGCCGCGGGTGCAGCGGGCGCTGTGACGCAGCTCGGCCTCATCGATGAGCTGATGAACCGTTGCCGCGCACTGGCAGCGATGGATTTCGAGTTTCTCTACGATGCTGCGTGCGGCCTGCTGGCCATCGGCTACGACGTCGGCGAACGGCGCCGCGATCCAACCTGCTACGACCTCCTGGCATCGGAAGCACGCCTGGCCAGTTTTCTGCTCATCGCGCAGGGGCAGGTGCCGCAGAAGCACTGGTTCTCACTCGGCCGCCTGCTGACCAGCCATGGCGGCGACGTCAGCCTGATTTCGTGGAGCGGCTCGATGTTCGAGTACCTGATGCCGCAGCTAATCATGCCGAGCTACCCGAACACCCTGCTGGATCAGACCTGCAAGGCCGCGGTGTCGCGCCAGATCGAATACGGCCGGCAACGCGCGGTGCCGTGGGGCATTTCCGAGTCCTGCTACAACGCCACCGACATCAACCAGGTCTACCAGTACCGGGCGTTCGGCGTGCCCGGCCTCGGTTTCAAGCGCGGGCTGGGCGACGACCTGGTCATCGCGCCCTACGCCAGCGCACTGGCGCTGACGGTGATGCCGCGGGAAGCGTGCCGCAACCTGCAGACGCTGGCCGATCAGGGATTCCTCGGCGCCTACGGCTTTTACGAAGCGATTGATTACACGCCCACGCGGGTGCCGCGCGGCAAGCCGCACGCCATCGTGCGCTCGTTCATGGCGCACCACCAGGGCATGAGTTTCCTGGCCTTTGCGCATGTCCTGCTCGACCAGCCGATGCAGCGCCGTTTCATGTCCGACCCGCTGGCGCGGGCGACCGAACTGCTGCTGCAGGAGCGGGTGCCGAAGAAGGGCGCCACCCTGCACCCGCACGCGGCCGAAGTCAGCGCCGCCGCCCGCCCCCCCAGCGCGGACATCGGTTCGATCATGCGCGTGTTTACCGAACCGAACACGCCGATCCCCGAAGTTCACCTGCTGTCGAACGGCCGCTACCACGTCATGGCGACCCATGCCGGCGGCAGCACCAGCCGCTGGCGCGACCTCGCCGTCACCCGCTGGCGCGAGGACGCCACTTCCGACGGCTGGGGCACCTTCATTTACCTGCGCGACCGCGACAGCGGAAAGTATTGGTCGACTGCGCACCAGCCGACCCTGCGCCGCGCCGACCACTACGAGGCGATTTTCGTGCAGGCGCGCGCCGAATACCGGCGGCGCGACCAGGCGATCGAGGCGCACACCGAGATCAGCGTGTCGCCCGAGGACGATGTCGAAATCCGCCGCGTCACCCTCACCAACCAGTCGGCCCGCACCCGCCACATCGAGGTGACGAGCTACGCGGAAGTGGTGCTGGCGCCGTTGAATGCCGACCTCGCGCACCGCTCGTTCAGCAACCTGTTCGTGCAGACCGAAATCCTGCCCGAGCGGCAGGCGATCCTCTGCACCCGGCGTCCCCGCACGCCCGGCGAGCAGGTGCCCTGGATGTTTCACCTGCTGGCCGCGCCGGGCGCGGTAGCCGACGCGCCATCCTACGAAACCGACCGCGCGCAATTCATCGGTCGTGGCCGCACCGCGGCCAACCCACGGGTGCTGGACAGCGGCGACAGCCCATCGACCCTGTCGAGCCCTGTTTTATCAAATACTGCGGGTTCGGTACTCGATCCCATCGTGGCGATCCGCCGCACCCTGACCCTGTCCCCCGACGAATCGGCGACCGTGCAGATCATCTCCGGGGTCGCGGACACGCGCGAGGCCGCCTTGGCCCTGCTCGAGAAATATTGCGACCGCCACTTCGTCGAGCGCGCGTTCGAGATGGCCTGGTTCCAGAGCCAGGAGGTACTGCGCCACCTCAACGCCACCGAAGCCGATGCCCAGGTCTTTGGCCGCCTGGCCAGTTCCGTCATTTACGGCAATGCCCTGCGCCGCGCCGCGCCCGGCATCATCGCCCGCAACCAGCTGGGGCAGTCCGGGCTGTGGCGCTTCGCCATCTCGGGGGATCTGCCGATCGTGCTGCTGCAAATCGGCGATCTCAACCGCATCGACCTGGTCAAGCAGGTGCTGCAGGCGCATGCCTATTGGCGCATGAAGGGCCTGGCTGCGGACCTGGTGATCGTGAACGAGGATTTCTCGGGCTACCGGGCGGTGCTGCAGGATCTGATCATGGGGCTGATCAACGCGGGGCCCGAAGCGCAGGTGATCGACAAGCCGGGCGGCGTCTTCGTGCGACGCGCCGAGGAACTTTCCGAGGACGAGCGGGTGCTGCTGCAGACGGTCGCCCGCATCGTCTTCAGCGACACCGCCGAGACCCTGATCGAGCAGGTGGAGCGCCGCGTGTCGGCCGAGCGGGCCTCGGACCGTCTGGAGCCCACGCTGCAAGCGCTCGCCGAACCGGTGTATCCGCTGGCGGCGCGCGAGCGCATTTTCAGCAACGGCCTGGGCGGCTTCACCCCCGACGGGCACGAATACGTCGTCACCCTCGAACCGGGCCAGACCACGCCGGCGCCGTGGGTCAACGTGATCGCCAGCCCGCACATCGGCACCGTCGTCAGCGAAAGCGGCAGCGCGTACACCTGGGCGGAAAACGCGCACGAGTTCCGGCTCACCCCCTGGCACAACGATCCGCTGTCCGACAGCAGCGGGGAGGCGCTCTACCTCCGCGACGAGGAAACGGGGGCGTTCTGGTCGCCGACGCCGCTGCCCGCGCGCGGCAAATCCGGTTATGTGTGCCGGCACGGTTTCGGCTACAGCGTGTTCGAGCACTTTGAAGCCGGCATCGCCTCGGAACTGTTCACCTACGTCGCCATGGACGCGCCGGTGAAGTTCGTGGTGGTCAAGCTGCACAACCCGTCGCCGCGCGCGCGCAGCCTGTCGCTCACCGGGTACTGGGAACTGGTGCTCGGCGAGTGGCGACACGCCAACCTGATGCACATCGTCACCGAAACCGATCCGCACAGCGGGGCGCTGTTTGCCCGCAATGCCTATGGCCGCGAGTGCGCCAACCGGGTGGTGTTTGCCCACGTCAGCGAACGCGAGCGGACGGTGAGCGGAAACCGCACCGAGTTCATCGGCCGCAACGGCTCGCTGGCCAGCCCGGCGGCGATGCGCCGCAAGCGCCTGTCGGGCAAAACCGGGGCTGGGCTGGATCCGTGCGCCGCGATCCAGGCCCGGATCGATCTGGCCGCAGGGCAAACGCGCGAGATCGTGTTCGTCTTCGGCGCGGCCGGCAACGCCGATGAAGCGCGTCAGTTCATCCAGCGATTCGGCGGACGCGCGGGCGCGTGGCAGGCACTGGAAGCCGTGTGGGAACACTGGAACCACACCCTGGGCGCGGTGAACGTGGACACGCCGGACCCCGCGCTGAACGTGCTGGCCAACGGCTGGCTGGTCTATCAGACCCTCTCCTGCAGGCTGTGGGGGCGCAGCGGCTATTACCAGTCCGGAGGCGCCTACGGTTTCCGCGACCAGTTGCAGGACACCATGGCGCTGGTGCATGCGACGCCGTGGCTCGCCCGCGAGCAACTGGTCCGGCACGCCGGACGCCAGTTCATCAAGGGCGACGTGCAGCACTGGTGGCACCCGCCCAACGGCCAGGGCGTGCGCACCCATTTTTCCGACGACTATCTGTGGCTGCCCTATGCCGCCTGCCGTTATGTGCGGGCGACCGGCGACACCGGCGTGCTCGACGAGTCCATCCATTTTCTGGAGGGACGCGAGCTGTATGCGGAAGAGGAAGCCTACTACGACCAGCCGCAACGTTCGCCCGAAGCGGCCAGCCTGTACGAGCACTGCGTGCGCGCCCTCAAGCATGGGCTGCGCTTCGGCGCCCATCATTTGCCGCTGATGGGCTGCGGCGACTGGAACGACGGCATGAATCTCGTCGGCAAAGATGGCAAGGGCGAGAGCGTGTGGCTGGCGTGGTTCCTGGTCGAGAACCTCGAACTGTTTGCCGGCCTGGCGCGCGACCGCAACGATCAGGAATTTGCCGAGTTGTGCAGCGCCCAGGCGGCCCAACTGCGCAGCAACATCGAGGCCCAGGCCTGGGACGGTGCCTGGTACCGGCGCGCCTATTTCGATGACGGCACGCCCCTGGGCTCGTCCACCAACGACGAATGCCAGATCGATTCGATCAGCCAGAGCTGGGCGGTCATCTCGAAAGGCGGCGACCCGCTGCGCGCCCGCCAGGCGATGACGGCGGTGGACCAGCGCCTGGTGCGGCGCGACAAGCAGATCATCCAGCTGCTCGACCCGCCCTTCGACACATCGGATCTGGAGCCGGGCTACATCAAGGGCTACATCCCCGGCGTGCGCGAGAACGGCGGCCAATACACCCATGCCGCGATCTGGACCACGATGGCGTTTGCCATGATGGGCGACACCGAACGCGCGTGGGAATTCTTCGCCCTGCTCAATCCCGTCCATCACGGCAGCACGCCGGAGGCCATCGAACGCTACAAGGTCGAGCCCTACGTCATGTGCGCGGACATCTACGGCGTGTCGCCGCACACCGGCCGCGGCGGCTGGACCTGGTACACCGGCGCGGCGGGCTGGATGTACCGGCTCACCGTGGAAACCCTGCTGGGACTACAGCTGGAAGTGGACCATCTGCGCATTGCGCCGTGCATCCCGGCCGATTGGGAGACCTACAAAATCCACTACCGCTATCGCGAGACGGTCTACCACATCACCGTCAGGCGCATCGGCGAACCATCAGGGCAGGTAACCCGCGTGACGGTGGACGGTATTGAGCTTCCCGACACACGCATTCCGCTGATCGACGACCGCCTGGAGCACACCGTCGAGGTGGACCTGGGCTGAAGGCCAGGCTGATTGATTCATGTTTCGTCATTGCACGCGAAGCGAAGCAATCCAGAATGCCCACAGAATCAACGGACGCTGGATCGCCACGGCCCTGCGGGCCTCGCGATGACGTAATAAATCAGCGTCTCCCTGAAAACGCCCTGTGTGTGGCACCGCACAGATGGACGCGGGCCGGTGCCGCTAGCATGTCTGTAGCGGAAAGTGCGATCGCATTCCGTTGTCGATCCCGACTGCTGCCGATCGAACTGGAGTTCACAACATGCTGAAAATTCGCAACGCCCTCATTCTGATGGGGGTGCTGATGACCCCGTTGGCTCATTCCGCTACCCAGGTCAGCATCGGTATCGGGTTTCCGAACGTCAGCATCGGCATCAACATTCCGGCCTATCCGCAGCTCGTCGCCGTGCCGGGTTACCCGGTCTACTACGCGCCACGCATGCAGGCGAACTACTTCTTCTACGACGGCATGTACTGGGTTTTCCAGGGTGACAACTGGTACGCCAGTTCCTGGTACAACGGGCCGTGGTGGTTTGTCGAGCCGTATGCCGTTCCGGTATACGTCCTGCGTGTTCCCGTGCGCTATTACCGCAGTCCGCCTTCTTATTTCCGTGCGTGGCGCTCGGATGCGCCGCCACGCTGGGGCAATCACTGGGGCCAGGAGTGGGAGCAGCATCGAAGCGGCTGGGACAAGTGGGACCGCCGCGCGGCGCCGGCCCCTGCCCCGCTGCCCACTTACCAGAAGCAGTATTCGGGTGACCGCTATCCCCGACAGGTGGAGCAGCAGCGTACGCTGCAACAGGAGCGCTACCGTTACGAGCCGCGTGACCCCGTCGTACGGAAGCAGTACCAGGAACGCTACCAGGAGCGGCCGCAACACACTGGGCCGGATCGGCAGAACGGACAGGGCGCGCCCGAAGAGCGCGGCCCCAGGAGCCAGGACATCCAGCGTCCTGCGCCACATCAACAGAATGGCCCAGGTGCCCCGCGCTCGCAGTCCCCGCAAAGGGGCGGTGAAAATACTCAGCGATCCAGCCGAACCCCGGCACAGGAGGGCAGCGTGAATATCCGCGAGAGCAGGCAGCCAGCGCAGCCGCGGGTAGAACCGCGCATGCAACAGACACCCCGCTCGCAAGCGCGAGATGAAGGACCGAATGGCAAGGACGCCACCCGCGAGAAAAAACGGGACCAGGAACTGGAGAAGGAGCGGGAGCGCGGTCAGGACCGGGACCGCAACAGGTAAACGACGCAAACGTCGACACACGCACTCCACTGATCCATGACCGCCAGGATCACGCGGTCGAAGGAATAAGGGGGACTTCCCCCAACCTCAACCCAGGACATAAAGATGAACATCACGTTAACGCTCGCCCCCCTGATTTCGCTGATCGCAGGCATCCTCATTCTGGTTGTGCCGCGTCTGCTGAACTACATCGTCGCAATCTATTTGATTGTGATCGGATTGATTGGGCTGTTCGGCGGAAGCGGCTTCAAGCTTTAAAAGCGGGGGCCCATTTGCCGGCAAGGTGATCGGGGACAAGACCATGGAATTCAAAGGCAAGCTTGAGCGCGCCGGCGGAAAAGGCCAGGGCCTGTATGGCGACGTGAAAGCCAATCTCAAGAAATCATCCGGCCCGACTACCCGCTGAACGGATGCGCAGGCCGTGCCTGTGCGATCCCAACGCAGCGCGCAGCACTTCCGACAGGAGTCACGGAATGAATCATCCAATTCGCAATACCGACAGCATTCAAACAGACAGCCCCGGCAAGGGGCGCATCCCCACGCTGTTCGGCGCGAGAACCTTTCTGGGGGACGAGGTCTACAATCAGAGTGAAGACCGGCTGGGGACACTCAAGGAATTCATGCTGGACCTCAACAGCGGCAGGGTCTGCTATGCCGTCATGTCCTTCGGTGGCTTCATGGGGGTGGGTGAAAAGCTGTTTGCCATCCCCTGGCGCGCATTGACACTCGATGCGGAAAACGAGTGCTTCGTCCTCGACATCGCCGAAGAGCGCCTGATGAATTCGCCGGGTTTCGACAAGCGTCATTGGCCTGACATGACCGATGCCGCTTGGGTACAGGACATCAACACGTTTTACGGAATCAAGCCGGAAACCCACGCAGGAACGGGCTTGCCCGTATAAGCAAGACGCTCGCAATGGTGAGGGCGCATCCGCACGAAAGGCACATCCCTATGACCAAGAAGTCCAGGCACACACCCGGCGCATCCACCTCTCCGACCCGTCCCGACCGCGGCGATGCCGAGAACGCGGTGCGCACGCTGATCCGCTGGGCTGGCGACGACCCGACCCGCGAAGGCCTGCTCGACACCCCGGCCCGCGTCGTGCGGGCCTACGAGGAGTTCTTCGCCGGCTACAGCGAGGATCCGCAGCAAACCCTGTCGCGCACGTTCTCCGAGGTGGACGGCTACGACGAGATGATCGTGATGACCGATATCCGCTTCGAAAGCCATTGCGAGCACCACATGGTGCCCATCATCGGCAAGGCGCATGTGGCCTACCTGCCCAACCGCCGGGTGGTCGGCATTTCCAAGCTGGCCCGACTGGTCGATCTCTATGCCAAGCGGCTGCAGATCCAGGAACGCATGACGGTGCAGATCGCCGACACGCTGAACGACGTGCTGCAGCCGAAAGGCGTCGCGGTGGTGATCGAGGGCTCGCACCAGTGCATGACCACGCGCGGCGTGCACAAGCCGGGCGCGGCCATGGTGACCAGCCGCATGCTGGGCGCCTTCCGCTCGGATGGCTCGACCCGGCGCGAGTTTCTGGCGATGATCGGCCGCACTGGCGCGGGACCGCTGAGCAATACATAACGGGGCCGCGCAGGCCCCAGCGATCGCGCGCGTTCAGGGCGGGTGTTCATTCGCGCACAGCTCGCCGGCAAGGTACGCCGGTCGTCTCGTCACATCAAACTAAAACACAATGAACCGACCACACCATGACTAACGCACAATGGTTTCTGCTCGTGGGCGGCCTGCTGCTCGCGAGGGGCCTGACGGCCCCGTTGCTCCAGCGCCTGCCGGTCACCCCGGCCATTGTCTATCTGGCGGTGGGCCTGCTGGTCGGGCCGACGGTGCTCAATCTGTTTCACTTCAACCCGCTCAAGGAATCTGCGCTGCTGGAAGTGCTGACCGAAGTGGTGGTGCTGATTTCGCTGTTTTCCGCCGGCGTCAAAATGCCCGTGCCGTTCAGCTTCGCCCGCTGGCGCACGCCGATTCTGCTGGCATCGGTGTCCATGGCGGTCAGCGTCGGACTGGTTGCCGCCTTTGCCTACACCCTGCTTGGCCTGCCACTCGGCGCGGGCATCTTGCTGGGCGCCATCCTGGCGCCCACCGATCCGGTGCTGGCGACCGATGTGCAGACCCGCCATCCCGGCGACCGCGACCGGCTTCGCTTCACCCTGACCTGCGAGGCGGGCATGAACGATGGCAGCGCCTTTCCGTTCGTGATGCTGGGGATGGGATTGCTCGGGCTGCACGAACTCGGGGATTTCGGCCTGCGCTGGGTGCGGGTCGATGTGCTGTGGGCCACGGTGGCGGGCGTCGCCATCGGGGTCGCGTCCGGCGCTGCGCTGGCCCATCTGGGACGGAAACTGCGCGGCAATCCGCCCAGGCACAAGCTGATGGACGACTTCCTCGGACTCGGCCTGATCGGTGTGGTGTACGGCCTGAGCGTGTGGGTCGATGCGTGGGGGTTTCTGGCGGTCTTTTTCGCTGCCGTCGCGCTGCGCCAGACCGAACTTAAACTCGCCGGCGCCGATATGAACAGCGCCGCTCCGGACAACCCGGATCGGTTGCAGACCGGCCTGGACGAACCGGATGCGGCGAACCCAGGCCCGGAAAACGAGCCCGCGCCGACCGTCAGCGAAGGGTCGCTGATATTCAAGGAGCACCTGGAAAGGCTCTCGGAATTGATGCTCGTCCTGCTGATCGGCGGCACGCTGTTTATCGATTCCTGGAGCTGGCGTGCAGTGGGGCTCGCGCTGTTCCTGTTCATGGTGGCGCGCCCGCTCAGCGTCCTCGTCGGCCTGATGGGCACGCGCACCTCGTGGCCGATACGCGGCATGGTGGGCTGGTTCGGGGTGCGCGGCATCGGTTCGCTGTACTACCTGATGTTCGCCATCCAGCATGGCCTCCCCGAGGAACTGGCGCTGGATCTGATCCAGTTGACGCTGATTGCGGTCTCGCTTTCGATTCTCGTCCACGGCACCAGCGTCAAGCCGCTGATGAGCCTGTTTTCAGCTTACCGAAAGCGTCCGCCACCGCCATGAATGCCCCCGCCAAGGGCCGATGGCGAGTTGCTGGCGCTGGATCGAACCCGGGCGGTGCGGACCTTTTGACACCCCGGCAGGTCCATCGCCGAACGTCGCACTCTGTACGCAGCCGTACAGACGGCGCGCGGGTATGCGTCTAGTCTTGAACTTTAATCGGGCGCTTCTATCGAAGCGTCCTGTCGGTGGGCTGGAACAGCGGATGCCCGATTGGCAATTCCGTCAGTCGGAACCCAAACCCAAGGAGATCGAGATGGACAGGAATATCTCAGAAGGCGACCGGAAGCAGTTCAAGGGCAAGGATGACCCCGCCTGATGTCCCGTCTGGACGCCCCTTCATGACACGTTTCAGACGTCCTGACGGCACGGGCTATTCCTCTCCAGGATGCGCATGCCCTCGCTGCAGCGGCCCTGCGATCCGCGTGCCACGCCGGTTCGTTGATTTGCTCATGAGCATGTTCATCACAGTCAGCCGCTTCCGCTGCCGCTCGACGGACTGCGGCTGGGAAGGCAATCTGCGCGTGAGGCGGCATCCCCTTTTGTGCGCGGGGGCCGTGGTGAGTTTGCATTCAGGAGGAAACCGTTGACCTGGCCGATCCGGGCATGGCTTGCCGGGATGGCCGGGGTCCTGTATTTCTGCGCGGGGCCCGCTTTGGCTTCCGTGCCGGACGCGCAATCCGCCGCATCGCTACATGCCCAATACGCGTCCCTGGGTGAGCGACTCGTTCACAACCCGTTTCGGCGCGCGCTGTCCCTCGACTCGTCCGAATCGTCCAGCGAGCTGAAAGGCGATATCCACGCCCTGGTCGATTACCCGTTTTCCACGGTCAGTGCGGCGCTCAACAGCCCGGACCACTGGTGTGACGTGCTGATCCTGCATATCAACACCAAGTACTGCCGCGCCACGACCGATCAGACAGGCACCGTCCTGACAGTCAACATCGGCAGGAAAACCCCGCAGCCCATCAAGGATGCCTATCCCATCGCGTTTTCCTATCGCGTCGCCGCGGCGACAGCGAATTACCTGGAGATCCATCTCAATGCGCCGGAGGGGCCGCTGAGCACCCGCAATTACCGTATCCAACTGAAAGCGGTGCCGGTTGGAAATGGCCGGACCTTTCTACAGCTAAGCTATTCGTATGATTTCGGCCTGGCGGGGCGACTTGCCATGCAGACTTACCTCGCGACCCTGGGCAGCGGCAAGGTGGGCTTCACCCAGACCAGCAAGCAATCCGGCGGCCAGCCCGAACACATCGGCGGCATGCGCGGCGTGGTCGAACGCAACACCATGCGCTATTACCTTGCCATCGAAGCCTATCTTGGCGCCCTGGCTTCACCCAAGCCGTTGCAGTTCCAGAAACGGCTGCACAGCTGGTTCAGCGCCACCGAGCAATATCCACGTCAACTGCGTGAAGTCGACCGAACCGCCTATATCGATATGAAACGGGGGGAATACCTGCGTCAGCAGGTCACGCAATAGGGCGCATGCAAAGCACCAGCCTTCAACCCGTGAAAGGAAATACGATGAATTTTCTCAGCGCAATCATCCTGGCGGCACTGTTTCTGCTGTCTGTGTTCACCCTGGCCAACTGGGCAGTGCTCACCGCGCCCACCACGCTGTCATTCGTTGCATTCAATGTCGAGGGGCCGCTGGGCGTGATCCTGCTTGGCGTCACGCTGGTGCTGGTGGCCTTGTTCGTCCTGTATGCGCTGATGCTGCGCACGAACATGTTGATGGAGTCGCGTCGCCACAATCAGGAATTGCAGGCGCAACGCAAACTCGCGGAAAGCGCCGAAACCTCGCGTTTCAACGCACTGCATACGCAGATCGACGCACGCATGGACGCAGCGGAACAATCGCTGAAGCTTGCAATCAACGAAGCCGCCAACAGCCTGGCTGCCCTGGTCGGCGAGATGGACGACAAGATCGACCGCGCGCTCGCGCGGGGTGGCAACTGAGAGGGCGGCTCGCTCGAAACCCTTGCGATGAAAAGGCCGGCGTTTACAGCCAGTATTCCCAGACCCGGGCGAACCACTCCTTGAAGCGCAGGTCGAGCGGGCGGCGCCGCCATTGCTCGAGCGTGATGGTCTCGGACGCCGTCAGATCCCTGTCGAACATGGTCTGCACCTGTTTGCCGAATTCCGGACCCAGCACCACCGCATTCAATTCGTAGTTGTGCAGGAAGCTGCGCCAGTCGAGATTGGTCGATCCGACGGTGGCCCAGACGCCGTCGATCAGCGCGGTCTTGGAATGCAGGATCACGCCCTGCCGCTCATGGATTTTCACCCCCGCACGCAGCAAGCGGTCGTAGTAGTTGCGTCCGGCGTGGAATACCAGCCAGGAATCGGTCTGACTGGGCAGGATCAGGTTGACGTCGACGCCGCGCCGGGCGGCCGCTTCGAGCGCATCGAGCAGCTGCGGGTCGGGCGCGAAATACGCGTTGGTGATGTTCACGCTGACTTCCGCGCTGCCGATGGCCGAGAGCAGCGTGGCATAAATCAGGCTGAAGGGTTCGTCAGGCGAGCTGCCGATCGCGCGCACCACGTGCGGGCCCATGCGCTCGAGGGGCGGAAAGTAGTTTTTCTCGGGCAGCGGCTCGCCCTTCTGGCTTTCCCAGGTTGCGATGAACAGCTTCTGCAACTCCGCCACCACCGGCCCCTGCAACTGCAGGTCGGTGTCGCGCCATGCCGGAATCCCGTCGGGCCCACTGTCGGCTTGACGCGGTGAACGGTGGCGGAACGAGCCGCTGGAATAGACGCTACTGATGTTGATGCCGCCGAGAAACGCCGTGCGCCCGTCGACAATCAGCAGCTTGCGGTGGTCGCGCTGGTTCAACGCCCATTCCTTGGGCGTCAGCAAGGGGTTGATGGGATTGAATTCGAGCACCCTGGCGCCGCTGTCGGTCAGTTGCTTGAAGAATTCCGCCGGCGTGTCGAGGGTGCCCACGCTGTCGCGGATGATATTGACCTGCACACCCTGCCCCTGCTTGGCGATGAGGGCCCGCGCAAAGCGCTGGCCGACCTCGTCGTCGTCCAGGATGTAGGTTTCCATGTTGATGTGGTCCTGCGCCGCCAGGATGGCGGCGAACATCGCCTGGTAGGTGGCAGGGCCGTCCTGCAGCAATCGCACCTGGTTGCCGGCCGTCAGCGGGCTGCCGACGATGGCCTCTTCGCGCGCCAGATGGTGCTCGAAAATGCCGGTGTCCGGGCTGCGGCTTTCCAGCCGCTCGAGGATCGCCTTGCTGTGCGCGGACGACAATGGGCCGCGCGCCCCTTCCAGTTGCACCGGCGGGCCGGGGCGTCGTGCCAGGTCGGGCACGATGGTTGGCAGGCTGCTGCAGCCTGCCAACAAAAAAAGGATTGCGGCCGGCCAATGCCGCAGGCAATCACGCAGCTGATGCGGCACCCGACACACCGATTTCAGGGTTCTTGAAAGCATCCATCCTCCATCGACCGGGCGCGGGTTCAGGATCACATCAGCCGGGCCGCATCGCGCGACGACCCGTCACAGCCGACCCATCAACAGCAGCACGATGACGACGACCAGAACCAGACCCAGACCACCGCTGGGACCGTAGCCCCAATTCTTGCTATGCGACCAGCCCGGAACGGCGCCGATCAACATCATGATCAGGACAATTAAAAGTATAGCTCCCAACATGATGCGATCCTCGTATAGGTGAGCGGATTCAGTTCGTCGGCGCAGGAGCTTCGGCCGGCACCACGATCACTGTGGTTCCATCGCCCGTCTTGCCGGTCTCGCCCTGGATGCCCTCGTTGCCCTGATAGCCGGTTGCGCCCTGGCTCCCGGTCTCGCCCTGATAGCCGGTTGCGCCCTGGCTACCCGTCTCGCCCTGCGGACCCGCGGGGCCCGGCACAGCGACGGGCGTGGCGGGCACATTAACGACGGTCGGGTTGTCGCAGGCGGCCAGGCTGAGCGTTGCGAGCAGTGCGGAAATCAGTAGCGTGTGGTTCATGGTAAATCCCTTTGAAAAGGTCAATCGTGGTGCGGAGAGCATCGAGCCGTCCGCGGGCAAACCGGTTCGACTTGAATATCGCAGCCGGTAGATCAACAGCGTAGGCGGATACCCCGCACAGTTCAGTGCGCTGGCGAACATTGAAACCAATTTGTTGCGGCGGATAAGTATTGATCTCTATGTTCGCTCCCGAACAGACGTACGGCTCAAGGCGCGCCATATTGGCCGTTCGGTTGTGTCGAGTGCCGGGATCGAATTCCACGATTCGGCACGGGTTTCGGCTTGCAGCCCTTCCCACAGGAGACAAATAAATGAATGCACTGTTCAGAATCGTGTTGGCCGCGGCCAGCGTGGCGATTGCTACACAAGCTGCCGCACAGGTCAGCTTGTACGAGCATCCGGGCTTTGAGGGCCGGTCTTTCACCACGGTGAAACAGATCGGCAACTTCGCGCGCTTCGGCTTCAATGACCGCGCCTCGTCGGTTGTGGTAGCCAACGACCGGTGGGAGGTGTGCGAAGACGCACGCTTCAGCGGCCGGTGCGTCGTTCTGCGTCCGGGCAGGTACCCGTCGCTGGCTGCAATGGGATTGAACAACCGGGTTTCATCCGTGCGGGCCGTGAACAGAAATGCGCGCATCGACGACCATCGTTATGCGCCGGCTCCCGTTGCCGCACAGATCACCTTTTACGAACATCAAGGCTTTGAAGGCCGGTCTTTAATCACGGAAAAACCGATCGCCAATTTCGTTCGCCACGGCTTCAATGACCGCGCCTCGTCGGTGGAGGTTTTCGGCGACCGCTGGGAGGTGTGTGAACACGCCCGGTTCAGGGGCCGATGCGCCGTCCTGCGTCCAGGCAACTATCCGTCGCTGGCCGCGATGGGATTGAACGACCGCGTGTCATCGGTGCGGGCCGTGAACATCAACGCGCGTATCGACGACCACCGCTATGCCCCTGAGCCCGTTGCGGCCCATGACTTCCACCGTCGCCACAACGAGCGCTTGTATGAGGCGAACGTCACGTCGGTGCGCGCAGTTCTTGGAACACCCGAGCAGCGATGCTGGGTCGAAACCGAAGAAATTGCTCAGGAGCGACGCAGCGTCAACGTACCCGGAGCAATTGCCGGCGCCATCATAGGCGGCATTCTGGGCCACCAGGTCGGTGACGGACGGGGCCAGGATATCGCCACCGCCGGCGGGGCTGTCGCAGGGGCCGCAGTAGGCGCCTACATCGGTCGCGACAGCAGCGGACAGCCCGTCCAAACCCGGGATGTCCAGCGTTGCGAAACGGCACCCCACCAGGCCCGTCCCGACTTCTGGGATGTCACCTACAACTTCCGCGGCCAGGCGCATCGCATGCAGATGACTGCCCCCCCGGGACCCACCGTGACGGTCAACGAGCGGGGCGAGCCCCGGGCATAACGCCTCGACGCAACAGACAGCGCATGACGGCCCTTTGGGGCCGTTTTGCATGGGCTCCGGGCTTCCCGCCAGACACGTCGGGGAAACAAAAATTCCCCGGAAACGGGCCAATGCGCGCCAGCGCACAGACGGGGGGTGGCGTTCGCGTAGTCTCAGCGCAAGCTGTGACGCACGGCGCTCAACCGCCACACAGCGGAGGCTGCATGGGGGTGCTGGCCGTCCCCTCGATGGCGACGTCCCGATCTGCGGCAACACCCTCACGCGACAAGCAAGACCCATCACCCCAGGAGATTCAACATGAAACGCTTTCTCTTTGCAGCGGCACTGACCCTCGCCACCGTCCCGGCACTCGCAGCCGACGTCGGTGTTTCCATCAGCATCGGTCAGCCCGGCTTCTATGGACAGATCGACATCGGTAGCTACCCGCAACCGCGGCTGGTCTATCAACAGCCGAGAGTCATCTATCGGTCCGCAGTGAACCGCCAGCCGATCTACATGAACGTGCCCCCGGGCCATGCCAGAAACTGGCGCAAACATTGCCGCGCTTACAACGCCTGCGGCGAACGGGTCTACTTCGTGCAAAACAACTGGTACAGCCAGGAGTACGTTCCGCATTACCAGAAACAACATGGCGATCGCCGGGATAACCGCCGGGACGATCATCGCGGCAAGCAGAACGATCGCCACGACAACGATCGCGGTAATGATCACGGCAAGGGTCGTGGTCACTAAGGCACAGTCGTCGCCATGATTCCAACCCCGCCCTCGACCCTGACACGGGGGGATAAGCCCATGAACGTTACCCCGACCAGCGTTCTGCTCATCGAAGACGATCCCGCCGATGCCAGACTGATCCAGGATGCGCTTGCGGGCACCGGGAGCAGCCCGTTTCGGGTTGAATGGGTGAGGCAGCTTTCCGATGCGCTCGAACGGCTGTCGGGGGAGGGTTTCGAGGTGATCCTGCTCGATCTTTCGCTGCCCGACAGCCCGGGGCTCGACGCGTTCGACCAGGTGTTTCAGGCTGCACCCGACTCCCTGATTCTGGTCCTCAGCGGATTGACCGATGAAGAAACCGCGCGCCAGGCCATGGAACGCGGCGCGCATGACTATTTTTCCAAGGGACACGTCGACGCCCACTGGTTGCCGCGTGCCCTGCGCTACGTCATCGATCGCAAGAAGGCCCGGGGCGCGCTGCAGAACAGCGAGGCACGCTTCCGCGCAATGAGCGATGCCTCGCCACTGGGAATTTTCGTTTCCGATGCTGCTGGCAGCTGCATCTATACCAACGCGGCGTATCACACGATATCGGGGCTGACCCTGGAACAGACGCTGGGCACGAACTGGAGCATGGCGATCCACCCGGAGGATCGCGAGCGCGTCCTGGCCGAGTGGCGTGTCGCCGCGCGTGACCAGGCGCCCTTTCAGACGGAGTTCCGTTTCCTGCAGGAGGACGAGCGCATCGTCTGGACACGCGTCAACAGCGCCGCCATGCTCGATGGCAAGAAATCGTTCGGCCTGGTGCAGACGGTCGAGGACATCAGCGAGCGCAAATCGGCCGAATTCGTGTTGCGGGTCGCGGAAGAAGCCTTGTTCATGGAAAAGGAGCGTGCCCAGGTCACGCTCAACTCCATCGGCGACGCCGTGCTGACCACCGATCTTCTGGGCAACGTGAGCTATCTGAATCTGGTCGCTGAGGCGATGACCGGATGGTCACGCGAGGAGGCGCTGGGCCGGCCGATTGCAAAAATATTCAATATCCTTGATGGCGCGACCCGCCTGCCTGCCGCGAATCCGATGCTGCGCGCCATCGCGGAGGACACGACGGTGGGGCTGGTCACGGATTGTGTGCTGATCCGCCGCGACGGGTTCGAGTCCGCGATCGAGGATTCCGCCGCACCCATCCACAACCGGGACGGCCGGGTCACCGGCGCGGTGATCGTCTTCCACGACGTCAGCGAGTCGCGGGCCATGGCGCTGGAAATGGCGCATCTGGCCCTGCATGATTTTCTTACCAGCCTGCCCAATCGGCTGCTGCTGACAGAACGGTTCTCCCACGCGATCAGCCTGGCCCAGCGACACAAGCAGCAGGTCGGGCTGCTGTTCCTCGACCTGGATAATTTCAAGCACATCAACGACTCGCTGGGGCATGCGGTCGGCGACCAGCTGCTGCAGTCGGTTGCAAGCCGCCTGGTGGAGTGTGTGCGCACCACCGACACGGTTTGCCGCCAGGGCGGCGACGAGTTCGTGATCCTGCTGGCCGAAATCGGGCAGCCGCAGGATGCGGCCCACGTAGCGGAAACCTTGCGCACCGCGCTCGCCATGCCGCACCAGATCGATGGACACGAACTCCATATCAGCCTGAGCATCGGCATCAGCGTCTTTCCGGATGACGGCGCCGACGTGGACACCCTGATGCAGAACGCGGACACCGCGATGTATCACGCCAAGGCCAGCGGCCGCAACAACTACCAGTTTTTCAAGCCCGACATGAACGCCCGCGCGGTCCGCCGGCTGTTCGTCGAAAAAAGCCTGCGCCGCGCCCTGAAGCAGGGTGAGTTTCTGCTGCATTACCAGCCGAAAATCGATCTTGCATCCGGTGCGATGACCGGTGCCGAGGCCCTCATCCGCTGGCAGGATCCGGATCTCGGACTCGTCTATCCGGCACAGTTCGTGCCGATCGCGGAAGAGAACGGGCTCATCGTGCCGATCGGCCGCTGGGTGCTGCGCGAGGCCTGCAGGCAGGTTCAGGCCTGGCTGGATGCGGGCCTGCCCGCCGTGCCCGTATCGGTCAACATTTCGGCGGTGGAGTTCAGGCACGACGGCTTTCTGGAGGGCGTTTCCAATATTCTGAAAGAGACCGGCCTGGCACCTCACTATCTCGAACTGGAACTGACAGAAAGCATCCTTATGGACGACGTCGAATCGTCGACGTCGGTGCTAGAAGCACTCAAGTCAATGGGGGTGCAGCTTGCCATCGATGACTTCGGTACCGGCTATTCAAGCCTGAGCTATCTGAAGCGCTTCCCGATCGACATCCTGAAAATCGACCAGTCGTTCGTGCGCGACATTGCCACCGATGCGGACGATGCAGGCATCGTCTCCGCAGTGATCGGAATGGGGCGAAACCTCAAGCAACGCGTCATCGCCGAGGGCGTGGAAACGCATGCGCAACTCGCATTCCTGCAGGCACGACATTGCGACGAGGGACAGGGCTTTCATTTCAGCCACCCCGTGTCCGCCGAGGACTTCGCGCGCTTGCTTGTTCTGGAATGACGCGCTGGCCGGCAGCGACAGCCCGCACATCACTATGTGCGGCACCGTACCGACCCAACTTGCCCATCCCGTTATGCTGAATTTGAGGTTCAGTCACAGTGAGCGAACACGGCCCATCGGGCTTGGTTGCTTTGGCTTGCCGAAATGAATCCCGAATCCAAGCGCTGTCATTTCACTTACATTTGGAGTTAACCATGAACAAATTCAGCAAATCTCTTACCGCACTTTTCTTGGCCGTTACGCTGGTGTCCGCCGTCGGATGCGCCTCGACCTCCCAGAAAGAGGGCACCGGCGAGTATGTCGATGACGCCGTCATCACCACCAAGGTGAAGGCAGCGATTTTCAACGAACCGACCCTGAAATCGACCGAGATCAATGTCGAGACCTTCAAGGGCGTGGTTCAGCTGGGTGGCTTTGTCAATTCCCAGGCCGACATCAACAAGGCGGTCAGCCTTGCACGCAGCGTCAAGGGCGTGACCTCCGTCAAGAACGACATGCGTTTGAAGTGATCGTTCGCTGATCACGCGCCGCTGCCGGATGCACTATCCGGCAGCGGCTGTTCCATTCCGGGCGCCCCACCCGGGGGCATATCGCCTGGCCGAATGTTCCACCCCATTCCTGTGCACCCCCCAATCTGACCGGCTTGAACAAAAAAGTCCCAGGCTGAGCCATTGCAATGGGTTCAGGAGTGACTAGATTTAGTAGTGAGTAATGGCTTTATTTAGATGGGCCATTTCCTAACAACGAAAGGAAAAATATCCATGAACACGAATTTATCGACCGAATCCAATCCGGCAGATGTCACGAAAGAGCAATTGATCCAGGATTTCAAGGTGGTGGTTGCCGATGCGGAAGCCCTGCTGAAAGCCACGGCTGGCCAAGGCGGCGAGGTCATGGCGTCAACGCGCGCGAAGGTGCTTGAGTCGCTCGCGACTGCAAAAGCCAAAATGGCTGATGCCGAGCAGGCGCTCATGATCAAAACCAAAGCTGCCGCCAAGGCGACGGATGAATATGTCCACGGCCATCCCTGGCAGGCCATTGGCATTGCTGCAAGTGTTGGCGTTGTGATCGGCCTGCTGATCGGACGGCGTTAGTCCGACGATGGCGGAGGAATCACACGCCGCATCAGGTGGGTTGTTCGACTCCCTGAAAAATCTGTCCGTTAGCCTGGTCGGTATTGTTCACACGCGCCTCGAGCTTTTGTCCAATGACATCGCCGAGGAGCGTGAGCATCTAATCACGCTGCTGGTGCTGGTGCAGCTTGCGCTGTTTTTCCTGGGCGTGGGCGTGGTGCTGTTGGCGCTGCTGGTTGTGGTCGCATTCTGGGAGACGCACCGGCTCTTGGCGCTGTGTGGCGTGACCGGGCTTTTTCTGCTCGCCAGCGCCGGAGCGGCATGGCTCGCCGTGCACAAGACCCGGACCCGGCCACGGCTGTTCGAAGCGAGCCTGGCTGAATTGTCCAAGGACCGGCAGCACCTCACCTCCGGATCATGAATAGGAAACTGATCCGTTTAGCCGAACGTCGCAGCCTGCTGATTGCACGGGCTGCGGCCCAGCGAACCGCGCTGGCAACCGACATGACGCCGTGGCGTTCGCGCTTGGCACTGGCCGACAAGGGAATAGCGGCGGTTCGCTACGTCAGAAGCCACCCGGCCTTGATAGTGGGTGCCGCGCTGCTGGTAGCCGCCTTGCGTCCGCGGCGCGCTGGCACATGGCTCCAGCGTGGTTTGCTGGCATGGCAGATCGGGCGCCGACTGCGCAGTCGCTGAGCGGCCTGCTTAAGTTAAGCCGCATACCCGAGCACGGCAAAGTAATGGCAGGCAGTGCCCGCCATGACAAACAGATGCCAGATGAAATGGCCGTATCGCAGGCGCGAATCAAGCGCAAAGAAAAACACCCCCAGCGTGTAGGCCAGGCCGCCTGCGACCAGCCATAGCAGCCCGGATGGGGGCACGCGGACAGACAAGGGTTCAGCGGCGATCACAATCAGCCAGCCCATGAGCAGATACAGGCTGGTGGTGAGGATGGGATGGGTCAGGCGGTTCAAGGCCTTCAGCACCACGCCGGTCACGGCAATGCCCCAGACGAGCCCGAGCAGCGACCAGCCCCAGGTTCCACGCAGCACCCCCAGCGTGAAGGGGGTGTACGTCCCGGCTATGAGCAGAAAGATCGCAGAGTGCTCGATCACCCGAAACACCCGCTTGGCGCGGCCGACCGGCAGCGCGTGATACAGCGTGGAGGCCAGGTAGAGCAGCACCATGGTCGCGGCGAAAATACTCGCGCCGACCATGAACCCCGCGTCGCCCTGCCGTACCGCATGCAGGACAAGGAATGGGCTTGCCACGAGTGCCGCGATCAGCCCGAATCCGTGGCTGAGGCTGTTGGCGAGTTCTTCCCCGCGGGACTGCATCCGTTTGCTTCTGACTGCAAGCGACAGGATCACGACAGGTGCTCCGACAGGCCATGTGGCCCAAGCCGGGTTTCACCTGCTGACCGATTCAAGCCTGTCGGCCGCGAACGGATCTTCAGCGAAGATGAAACCCGGTCCGTTTGCTGTTATTTCCGCTGCTGACCCTGGCCCTGGCCTTGACCCTTACCTTGGCCGCGATCCTGGTCCCGCGGCTGATAGCGCTCCTGGTACTGTTTCTGCACAACGGGGTCACGCGGCTGGTAACGGTAACGCTCCTGATTAAGCTCACGCTGTTGCTCCATTTGCCGGGGATACTGATCCCTTGAATAGTTTCGCTGGTAGCTGGGCAGCGGGGCCGGGGCCGGGGCCGCGCGACGGTCCCATTTGTCCCAGCCGCTTCGCTGCTGTTCCCACTCACGGCCCCAATGATTGTCCCAGCGTGGCGGCGCATCCGAGCGCCACGAACGGAAATACGAAGGCGGGCTGCGGTAGTAGCGCACGGGAACACGCAGGACGTACACCGGGACGGCATACGGCTCGACAAACCACCAGGGCCCGTTGTACCAGGAACTGGCGTACCAGTTATCCCCATGGAATACCCAGTACAGGCCGTCGTAGAAGAAGTAGTTCGCGTTGACCTGCGGCGCATAGTAGACCGGGTAACCCGGCACGGCGACGAGCCGCGGGTAGACCGGCAGGTTGATGCCGATGCTGACGTGAGGCGTCCCGATCCCGATGCTCACCTGCGCAGCAGAAGCGGCCAGCGGAGACATCAGCACCCCCACCAGAATGAGTGCGTTGCGAATTTTAAGCATGTTGATCTCCAGATTGACAAGCAAAATCGCAGTCGGGATTGACTGCTTTAACTGGACGGCAACGAACTCGACCGCCTGTCCACCGGCGGTCCGAGATCAGGCAAAGCCGCTCAGCGACGAATGAATCGAAGCAGGATCACCACGACCGCGATGACCAGAAGGATGTGAATGAAACCACCCATGGTGGTTGAGGTCACCAAACCCAGCAACCACAGGATGATCAGGATGACGGCAATTGTCTCAAGCATGTTTACTCACCCTAAAATTATTTGTCGACCGCTCCACTGGCTTATCAACTTGCCGGAAGCCGGGGCCATTGCCCCGGGTCGTATTGGTCATGTTGGCCGGTTCAAGACCCCCCGGACCGGAATGCTGCGAACCGGCAAGCAACGATCCGTTCCAGGTCACTTGAGCCGTATATCATTCTTGACCGAGGTCACGCCTTTCACGCCGCGCGCCACCTCGACCGCCTTGTTCACCTCAGCTTGCGTAGCCACGAAGCCACTCAGTTGAACCCTACCCTTGAAGGTCTCGACGCTGATCTGATAAGCCTTGGTCAGGGGATCGTCGGCCAAGGCAGCTTTCACCTTCGTGGTGATCCACGCGTCATCGAAGTACTCGCCGGTTCCTTCTTGTGTGGGTGTCGATGCACATCCGACAAAGGATCCCGCCGAAACGGCCAGAAAAACTGCGGTAAGAATAGTGTTGAGTTGTTTCATGGTGACACTCCAAAAATTAGGTTGGAATAGCCGCATCAATCGACGGTGCAACTGAAAAAATACGTGGGTTAAGGTTTGTACCCTTCCGCACATTTTCAAATTAGTACAAAAAAGTGCTCACGCCAGCACCGGGTCTTGCCTGCACACCTTTCACAGCGGATCCCCGATCCTCCCGTTTTCCCCAGCGCCCAGTTCAACTGGTCTCACCGCAGACAACCCTGTTGATAGACATGGGTTATGGCGCGCGCCGATCAATCCGCTAACCCATCATCCGGGCGTAGGTCGCCCTGTCGGCTTCGTAACACCCACATGAAGCAGCTTCCAGGCCCTTGCGGTCGAGAACGGTGATATCGCCGCGGCGATAGCTGAGCAGTTTGCGTTTTTGCAGCGACGTGGCAGCCTTGGTAACGCCGACGCGGCGCACGCCGAGCATGTAGGCGAGGAATACGTGCGTGACATGGAACACGTCCGAGTGCGCCCGGTCCTGCGTCATCAGGAGCCAGCGGGCGAGCCGCGCCTCCACCACATGGAACCGGGTGCACGCCGTTGTTTGCGCGAGTTGGCCAATCACCGCATAGAGGTAGCGCTTCAGCACCCGTTGCAGCGCGAGGCTGTGCTCGAGTTCGCGCAGAAACGGCGCAGCATTCATCTGCAGCGCCGGGCCTGCTCCCTGCACCACGGCGTGCAGCGGTGACACATTCACGCCAAGGATGAGGGCGAGTCCGAGCATGCCCTCATCGCCCACCATTCCTACTTCCAGACTGTCGCTTCCGCCGGTCTGTGACAGCAGGGAAATAAAACTTTCCGTGGGAAAGTAAACGTGACGAATGCGCTCGCCGGGTTCGGCCAGGATCTCGGCAAACACCAGGTCGACCGGCTCGCACGCTGCCAGAAAACGCCGGCGATCCTTGCGCGGCAAGGCCTCGATCAGCCGATTGGTGGCAGGGACAGACTGGATGCGCGGCACAGGGACACTCCTGGTGGTGAGCAATCCAGAAAGGGGGAGATGCGATCCCGATTCCGGTTGCGAACCCGGGGCAAGGATCAACCTCAGGATGGATAGTTCGAAGCTTGGCGTGATACGAGGGGATTGTCTGGGCGCTAGCGCACAAAGCAAATGTGCCCGAGCTTGCGAAAGCGCCATGGGTTCGGGTGCGAGCGCGCCCGGGCAACTGGTTTACGAGTGGGTCGGGTACGGGAGCAGGCGATCGAACGCCTGCTTGACCACCGCGTAGCACTCACAGGACCGTGCCTCCAGACCCGGCCGGTCTAGCGGGGTGATGCGGCCTCGGTGGTACTGGATCAAGCCGGCCCGCTGCACGTTTCCCACGGCCTCGGGATCAGTTCCAGGTTGGGGAGCAGGCGCGCGTATTCGTCTTCCAGCAGAGCGGCGAGAAGGTGGTTCTGGCGGGGGGCATGCGGGCCGTTAAAACGTGATCTCCGAGTGAGTTTCCAGATCGACACCTCCCGAATGGCCGGATCGGAGGCTTGGGCATGCCCAGTATAAAGGCCACCGCTTTATCTATGTGCGTCAGCAGACAGACGCTGAAATCGATTCTCCCTACGCTTCAACTATCGAAGCCAACATGCGCGCAATGTCTGCGCCGTGGCAAAGCGTGCTGCGTCAAGCAGCACGTTCTTGGCAGAGAGACGTCATGCCCGGCATGGATTGCCGACTCGTCACTTCCCCCAATCAAGGAACATTCATGAACACACTCAAAATCAATTCAATCGCGCTTGCGATCAGCCTCGCGTTCAGCGCCGGCGCCATGGCGCAAAGCCTGTCCAAAACCGACTACAAGGTCGGCAAGGACAAGATTGCAGCCGAGTACAAGGTGGCCAAGGCGGGCTGCGCTACTTTGTCCGGCAACCCGAACGATATCTGCATGGCGGGCGCCAAAGGCAATGAGAAAGTCGCGCTGGCCAACCTTGAAGCCACCTACAAGCCCAGCATTGAGACCCGTTACGAGGCGCGCGTCGCCAAAGCGAACGCTGATTATGGGGTGGCGAAGGAACGATGCGACGACCTGGCCGGCAACACAAAGGATGTCTGCGTGAAGGAAGCGAAGTCAGCGGAGACCGCCGCCAAGGCCGACGCCAAGGCGAGGATGAAGACCTCGGATGCGCAGGCCACGGCCAACGAGACATCTGCCGACGCCCGCAAGGACGCCACGGCAGACAAGATTGACGCCGAGTACAAGGTGGCGAACGAAAAGTGCGACACCTACGCCGGAAACGCGAAGGACACTTGCGTGAATGAAGCGAAGACGCGGTTTGGCAAGTAAAGCCGCACCTCGCCGGAGCCAGAGTTGGGCAAAGACGCGAGGCCGACCGGATTGAAGGCTGCCCGATTGGCAATTTCGCCAGTCGGCTTTCGAATCAAAGGAGCAGAAATGAACTGGAATATCGTTGAAGGCAACTGGAAACAATTCAAGGGCGAAGTCAAAGCCCAGTGGGGCAAACTCACCGACGATCACCTCGACGTGATTGCGGGAAAACGCATCGTACTTGCGGGCAAGATCCAGGAGGCCTACGGCATCACGGAAGACGAAGCTGAAGAACAGATCAAGCGCTTTGAACTGCACTACAAGGACAAAGACCCGACGCATTCCGCATGATCCCGCCTTCAGAGGTCATGATCGCGGCTGCCGCAAACGGCAGCGATCGCCCTGCGGACGCGGGCTATTCGTCTCCCGGATGCACCTGTCCCCGCTGCAACGGCGCTGTAGTCCGCGTTCCGCGTCGGCTGGCCGATTTGCTGTTGAGCATGGTGATGACCGTCAACCGCTACCACTGCCGTTCGGTGGACTGTGGCTGGGAAGGAAAGGCGGATTCAACCGGTGGATGCAACACACTAGAAACTGCGTAAGCAGAAGGAGTGTTGCAAATGAAGCGAAGACCGCGGATTTATTACACGGAAAGTCAGAAAGCGCTCATGTGGGAGCGATGGCG
>JBAVWB010000110.1:0-3255 GCA_049697615.1 Thiobacillus sp.
GGCTGCAACTTCCCCGCGCTTGGTAGCGAGGATTTTTTCCAGGATATCGCTCACGATTGACTGAAGCGGCGGTAGTGCTCGAGGGTGTCGCGCGCTGCCAGACTGGCAATCGCGCCCTGCGCCTGCGCCACGCCGTCCATCAGGCTGGCAGCGCGGCCGGCGACGTAGATCGCCGCCCCTGCGTTGAGCGCGACGATGGCTGCAGCGCCCGCGTGGCGGTTTTCCAGCGCGGCCAGCAGCATCTCGACCGCCTCGTCACGGCCCTTCACCACCATCTCGCTCGCCGCCACCTGCGGCAAGCCGAACAGGCCCGGCTCGAGTTCGTATTCGGACACATGGCCGTCCTTCAGTTCGGCAACGTAAGTGGGCGAGGCGAGGCTGATTTCGTCCAGCCCTTCTTCGGCATGCACCACCAGCACGTGGCGGCTGCCCAGTGCCTGCAGCACCCGCACCAGGGTGCCGGTCAACTCGCGATTGAACACGCCCATCACCTGGTTCGGCGCGCCGGCCGGATTGGTCATCGGGCCGAGCAGATTGAACAGGGTGCGCACGCCGAGCTCGCGCCGCACCGGGGCGGCATGCTTCATCGCGCTGTGGTGATTGGGCGCGAACATGAAGCCGACGCCGATCGTCTTCACCGCCTCGGCGACTTTTTCCGGCGGCAGGTTGACGTTCACCCCCAGCGCTTCCAGCACGTCGGCGCTGCCCGAGGTGGATGACACCGAACGCCCGCCGTGCTTGGCCACGCGCGCGCCGCAGGCCGCCGCGACAAAGGCTGCGGCCGTCGAAACATTGAAGGTGTGCGCGCCATCGCCGCCGGTGCCACAGGTGTCGACCAGATGATCGACACCTGCAAGCGGCACCTTGATCGACAGCTCGCGCATGACGTCGGCGGCCGCCGCGATCTCGGTCACGGTTTCGCCTTTCATGCGCAGCGCGATCAGGAAGCCGGCGATCTGCGCGGGCGTCCATTCGCCGCCCATCAGCGCGCGCATCGCGCCGAGCATGGTGTCGTGCGGCAGGTCGTGACGCTCGATCAGCAGGGTGAGCAAGTCCTTGTACTGCATCACACGCGCTCCTTCAGGAAGTTCGCGAGCATGGCGTGGCCGTGTTCGGTGAGGATGGATTCCGGGTGGAACTGCACGCCCTCGACCGCCAGCGTTTTGTGGCGCACGCCCATGATCTCGCCGTCGTCGGTCCAGGCGGTGATTTCCAGGCAGTCCGGCAGCGATTCGCGTTCGATCACCAGCGAGTGATAGCGCGTGGCGCGGAAGGGGTTGGGCAGGCCCTTGAACACCCCCGTATCCAGGTGATGGATCATCGAGGTTTTGCCGTGCATCAGTTCCTTGGCACGCACGATCTTGCCGCCGAAGGCTTGGCCGATGCTCTGGTGGCCGAGGCAGACGCCGAGGATGGGCACCTTGCCGGCGAATTCCCGGATCAGCGGCACCGACACGCCCGCCTCGTTCGGCGTGCAGGGGCCGGGCGAGACGACGATGTGGTCGGGCTTCATGGCGGCGATGCCGGCGAGGTCGATTTCGTCGTTGCGCACGACCTTGACGTCCTCGCCCAGTTCGCCGAAATACTGCACCAGGTTGTAGGTGAAGCTGTCGAAGTTGTCGATCATTAAAAGCATGGGGTGTCCTTCGGCGTCACGGCATCGCGGCGAAGTGAGGGCCTGCGCCAAGAGCAGCGAATTATAGCCGGGCAGCCCGCCTCGCAAACACAAAAAAAGCGCCCGCAGGCGCTTGAAGGCAGGCTGCACAAGGAAATCACTTGAGCTTTTTGAGACCCATCAGCCTGAGCACGTATTTTTCGTACAGCGGCTCGGTCGAGCCTCTTTTCATTTTGCGCATGAAGTATTTCTCGAACGCGACCTTGGCCAGGTGCACCCACCTGCCTTGCTTGAACCAGTTGACGTTGCGCGGCGGGATCTGCGGCAGCGCCACGAAGGCCGCGCCGGTGTCGCCGAAATCAGCCAGGCAGATGGCGTTCCAGGTGGCTTTCTCGGTGGGCTCGCGGCCGTCGAGCACGGCGCGGATATTGTGCGAGGTGGCGGTGACCATGGACTCGATCATGTAGCCGGTCTTGGGCGTTCCGGTCGGCACCGGCGTGACCTCGACCGGCGGAATGGCGACGCAGACGCCCACCGCGTAGACATTGGGGAATTTGGGGTTGCGCTGGTAGGGGTCGATGGTGATGAAGCCGCGCGGATTGGTCAGACCCTCGATGCCGAATACCGCATCGATGCCCTTGAACGCCGGCAGCATCATCGAGTAGGCGAACGGCAGTTCGTGCTCCTTGATGACTTCGCCCTTGTCGTTATGCTCGGCGACGAACATCTTGCCGGCCTCGACCTTGGTGACTTTTGCGTTGCAGATCCACTTGATGTGGCGGTCGCGCATCACCGATTCCAGCATGCCTTTGGAATCGCCGACGCCGCCCAGACCCAGATGGCCGATATACGGTTCGGCGGTCACGTAGGTCATCGGCACGCGGTCACGGATCTTGCGCCGCTTCAGGTCGGTATCCATGATCATGGCGAATTCATAGGCCGGGCCATAACAGGAAGCGCCCTGCACCGCGCCCACCACGATGGGCCCCGGGTTCTTCACAAAATCATCCCACGCGCGCCCCGAGTTCACCGCATGCTCGACCTGGCAAACCGACTGGGTATGGCCTTCCGGCCCCAGCCCCGGCACTTCGTCGAACGCCAGCTTGGGTCCGGTCGCGATGACGAGAAAGTCGTAGTCCACCACCTGGCCGTCGGTGAGTTCGATCTGGTTGCGCTCGGGATGCACGCGCGCCGCGCCGACCGCGATGAAGTCGATGTTTTTCTTGTTCAGGTAGGGCGCGGCCGGCAGGGTGACGTCGTCGCGCTTTCGCCAGTTCACCCCCACCCAGGGATTGGACGGGGTGAACTGGAAATACGGCAGGTTGGAAATCACGGTGACCTTGTCCCCGGCCCGTGCCTCTTCGCGCATTTCATACGCCATGGTCATGCCACCGATGCCTGCGCCCAGAATCACGATATGTGCCACGTGCCGTCTCCTTGTCGAGGGTTTGCCCGAGGGCATCGGCATGGCCCAGGATTCGCCATGCTCTTCTTTAATTGTAGGAACTCACGACACAAATGTGCGCCCTGTTCGGGGTTGATCGCGGATATCGCTTCGTTGCCGCCGCCCCGCGTGATGGCGAAGCCTGTGCGCGCCGGCCCGCGCAGCGGGCGGCGACCGCGCGCGCTTATTGCAAGCG
>JBAVWB010000111.1:0-3183 GCA_049697615.1 Thiobacillus sp.
TTTGCCACCCATGTGCTGCAGTCGTCCGGCGACCTGCGCGCGGTGCAGGAAATGCTCGGCCATGCCAGCATCAGCACCACCCAGGTCTACACCCACCTCGACTGGCAGCACCTTGCCAAGGTCTACGACCAGGCGCATCCGCGCGCGCGCAAGAAGGACTGAGCGCGGTCCCGGCAGCGTGTGAGCGATCGCAGTCGATAAAATCCTTTTTTCACGCGCCCTTCAGGAAGGGCTCATGCGGCCGATTCCGTCCGTATGCGCCCCTATTCCGCCTCGATCTTCGCCCGCCTTGTTCAAGCGCTGCGCCTGACACAGCTCGGAACGCAAGGCCGCGTCATGGGCGCGCTGCTGCTGATCCTGCTGGCCGCGCTCATCCTGGCGGGCCAGCAGGCGCTGCAGATCGCCCGCCAGGATGCCGACGCTGCATTGCGCATACAGGCCGCAGCCCAGCTTGCCGTCCTGTCCCAGGCCGTGGCCGACTCGGCCATCCTGCGCGATTACAATGCCTTGCAGGCGCATCTGAAAATCCCGGTCG
Organism: Thiobacillus sp.; assembly: GCA_049697615.1. Classification (GTDB taxonomy): domain Bacteria; phylum Pseudomonadota; class Gammaproteobacteria; order Burkholderiales; family Thiobacillaceae; genus Thiobacillus. Next base: position 536 of record JBAVWB010000111.1, read on the forward strand.
CCCAGGGCAACCTGCGATACGTGGAATACACCACGCCCAATGGCTACGTCCTGCGCGAGGAAGCGCCCGTGCACCACGCCGACCGTCCCGGTTGGTTCGCCGCCCTGACCGGCCTGACCCTTCCGGTCATGCAAAAGGGCCTCGTCATAGGGGACGTGCATTACGGCAAGCTGGTGATCCAGCCTTCCGCTCACGCCTATGAAGACTTTCTGTGGCATCTCGGCACCCGCCTGTTTCTTCTGCTCGCGGCGGCATTCGCCCTGCTCGGCTGGCTGACCCATGTATTGCTGAGGATCAACCTGCAGGACCTGACCCGCCTGCGCGCCACCGCCCGCCGGATCGAGGCGGGAGACTACAGCCAGCGCCTGCCGATTCGTGCCAGCAGCCCGCCCGAACTGCAGGAAACGACGCACGCCTTCAACCATATGAGCGCCGCACTGGAGCATTTGCTCACCGACCTCGGCGAACAGCAAAAAGCGCTCGACAGTACGGCCTGCGTCACGGAATCCGATCCCGCCGGCAACATCATCTTTGCCAACGAACTGTTCTGCAGCATCAGCGGCTACACGCGTGAGGAGCTCATCGGCCAGAATCACCGTATCGTCAAATCGGACTGCCACGATGCCGGATTTTTCGACGGCTTGTGGTCAACCATTTCGCAAGGGCGCACCTGGCGAGGCGAAATCTGCAACCGCGCCAAGGATGGGCGACTGTTCTGGACCGCCACGACCATCATTCCGATCAGAGACGACAGCGGCCTGCCGATGAAATATCTGTCGATCCGCTTCGATATCACGCAGCGCAAGCTGAACGAAACTGCACTCAGCGAGGAAAAGGAACGCTGGCAGGTGACGCTGCAGTCGATCAATGACGCCGTCATCGTCACCCATGCCGACAACCGGGTGGCTTTCATCAACCCGGCCGCAGAAACTTTGCTGGGCATCGCGTTCGAGGACGCCATATCGATACCATTGAAGAGCCTGATGCGGCTCGACCAGATGGGCGGGGAGGAAGACGGCTCTGCCTGCTTCCTGTCGCCCGCCTCCATTCTGCACGGGCAGACCGGTTCCGCTCAGTTGCACACCCGTCTTGGCCAGGCCCTTGCCATCAGCTACAGCTGCGCGCCGCTGGGTATGCAGGGCGGCGTGGGCTCGGTTTATGTGCTGCGCGACGAGACCGAAAAAAAGGAGCTGCTCGACAGCTTGCGCGAGATGGCTTTTCACGACCCGCTGACCCGTCTTCCGAATCGTCGCGCAGTGGAAGGCCGTCTGGGCCGCGCCATGCGCATCGCGCGCGAGCAGTCGCAGCAGCATGCGTTCTGCTACATCGACCTTGACCAGTTCAAGCTGGTGAACGACACCTGCGGCCACTCCGTCGGCGACGCGCTGCTGATGGACATTGCGCAGGCCATGCAGGCAGCCCTGCCCGCTCAGGCCTACCTCGGTCGTCTGGGTGGCGACGAATTCGGCCTCATCCTGTTCGACACCCTGCCCGCCGAGGCCATCCAGGTCTGCCGGCGTATGGTGCAGCGTATCCGCGACTTCCGTTTCGAGCACAAGGGACGGCGCTTCTCCCTCGGCGCCTGCGCCGGGATCGCGCCCATCACCGGCACGTCTGCAGCCGCGGGCGACATCATGGTGCAGGCCGACATGGCGTGCTACCGCGCCAAGTCGGAAGGCAGCGGTCGGGTCATGCTGTACGAGGCGGACGAGGTGGGCTTCCGCCGGCTGGAAGCGGAAATGGGCTGGGCAGCCGATTTCGCCCAGGCACTGGAGGCCAACCAGTTCCTGCCCTATCGCCAGCTGATCCTGCCGACCTCACTCGGCGGCCAGCCGCATTACGAAGTGCTGATCCGCTGGCAGCGCAATGGCGTGATCGAGGGGCCGGCCAAGCTGCTGCCGGCGCTCGAGCGCTACGGCCAGGCACCCATTCTCGACCGCTGGATGGTGGAGGCCGTCATCTCCTACCTGGCGACCCAGCCTGACGACACTGCGGTGTACTTCATCAACCTGTCGGGCAAGACCGTCGCCGACGAGGCCTTCCTCGGCACCGTCTGCCATCTGCTCGACCATTACGGCGTGGCGGGAGAACGGATCGGGTTCGAGGTCACCGAAACTGCCGCGGTGGTAAATCTGGAAGACGCCCAGCGCCTGATTCACGGCCTGCGCGAACGCGGCTGCCAGTTTGCGCTCGACGACTTCGGGCGCGATGCCTCGTCGTTCTTCTATCTCAAGCATCTGCCGGCCGACTTCCTCAAGATCGATGGTGCCTTCGTGCGCGGCATGCTGGACGATCGCCGCGACCAGGCCATCGTGCGCTCGATCGCCAAGCTGGCGAGCGACTTCGGCATGCATTCGGTCGCCGAACAGGTGGAGGACGCCGAAATGGCGGCGCTGCTGCGCGAAATGGGCGTGGACTACCTGCAGGGCTACCACATTCATCGCCCCGAAGCCTTCCCCTTCTGGAAGCCGGTCACCCGCAGACTGTCCGAGGAAAGCCCTGCGCGCGCATCGCACCTGGTCCTGGTTGGCTAAACCAGCACGACACTAGCAGCCTGTCGGACTTGAAGAATCGAAGCGAAAATTCGGCTGGGCGAGGGCAAATTTTGACGGTTTCGCCGGGCAATAGTCGTTCTATTGCCCAAGAAA
>JBAVWB010000112.1:0-4595 GCA_049697615.1 Thiobacillus sp.
GGTGGCGACAGGCACGAGTTCGGCAAACAGCGCGTCGGGCAGCACGATGGCCTTGCTCTGCGGGCAGCGAGTGGCGAACGGCGCCAGCCGGTCGGCGCCGACCGAGGCCGCGCGCACCAGGGTATGCGGCTGGCCGCCGGCATCGAGATAAGCGGCCAGCAGGTGCTCGCCGTCGAGCAGGGTCATCCGCGCCTCGCGCCGCGCGCGCGACGATTCGGCCAGCTTTTTAAGCCGCTTGAAGATCGGATTGTCGCGCGATGAAATGGCTGTCTCGGTCATGCCCGGATTATCCGTGTTTCGCCGTCGCAGGCTACACTCGTAATCATGCGCATCGCCCTCATCACCCCCTACGGCCGCGAACACCGCAACGGCAACTGGCACACCGCCGCGCGCTGGGCGCGCTTCCTGCGCGAGGCGGGCCACGCGGTGCGAACGCAGGTGGAATGGGACGGCCGCAGCGCCGACCTGATGCTGGCGCTGCATGCGCGGCGCAGCTTTGCGTCGATCCGCGCCTTTGCCGAGCGCTTCCCGACCCGGCCGCTGATCGTCACGCTGACCGGCACCGATCTCTACCGCGACATCCACGAAGACCGCGACGCCCAGCAGGCGCTCGAACTCGCGCACCGGATCATCGTGCTGCAGGAACGCGGCCCCGACGAGCTCGCCCCGCATCTGGCCGCCAGGACGCGGGTGATCTATCAGTCGGCCCCCGACATCGCTCGCCAGTCCCCACCCGCCGATACCTTCGAGGTGCTGGTGATTGGCCACCTGCGCGAGGAAAAGGACCCGTTCCGGGCGGCGCTGGCGACGACCCATCTGCCCGAACACTCAAAAATCCAGGTGACGCATCTGGGCAGCGCCCTGTCCGAAGCCATGGCCGAAACGGCGGAAATGGCGCAGGCCAAGCTGCCGCGCTGGCACTGGGCCGGCGAGGTGCCGCACAGGGCAGTGATGAAGCGGTTGGCGCGCGCCCACCTGATGGTCATCAGCTCGGTGATGGAAGGCGGCGCCAACGTCATCTGCGAAGCGCTGGCGGCCGATGTGCCGGTGCTGGCCTCGCACATGCCCGGCAACGTCGGCATGCTGGGCGAGGACTACCCCGGCTATTTCCCGGTGAGCGACGAGCGGCGGCTGGCCAAACTGCTGTTGATGGCCGAATCCGACCCCGATTTCTACGCCGATCTGCTTGCCCATGCCCGTCAGCGGCGCGCGTTGATGCGACCGGAGCAGGAAGCGAGCCGCCTGCGGCAGGCGGTGGCCGAATTCGAACCCATCCCGGGTTGAACTTACGGCCCCATCGGGCCTCTATTCCCTGCTTGCGCCCGGCTTCACTTGACGCATCGCGTATGCTGTCTGTTCTCTTACCCCTGTTCTCCCCCATGCAAGCCACCGAACATTTCATTCCCGGCAAGGACGCATCGCTCGAAGCGTCGATCGCCACCCTGCAATCCAAGCTCGAAGCACTGGATTTCCATATCGAGGAGCGCTCCTGGCTCAACCCGGTGGAAGGCGTGTGGTCGGTGCATATCCGCGACCGCGATTGCCCGCTGCTTTTCACCAACGGCAAGGGCGCTTCGGAACTGGCCGCGAGGGCAAGCGCGCTGGGTGAATATTTCGAACGCTTGTCGACAAACTACTTCTGGACGCATTTCTATCTGGGCGACACGATCGCCAAGCGGAGCTACGTTCACCACCCTGACGAGCGCTGGTTCGAACCGGACAGCGACGCCTGGCCGGAAGCACTCCTCACCCCCGAACTGCACGCCCTGTACAACCCGGACGAAAGCGTGCGCGCCGACCAGCTGATCGACCTCAATTCCGGCAACGCCGAACGCGGCATCTGCGCCATCCCCTACCAGCGGCTGCGCGACGGCGAAACCGTGTATTTCCCGGTCAACCTCATCGGCAATCTGTACGTCAGCAACGGCATGTCGGCCGGCAACACGCTGATGGAAGCGCGCACCCAGGCGTTGGCCGAAATCTTCGAGCGCCACATCAAGTTCCGCATCATTGAAGAGGGCCTCTGCCTGCCCGATGTGCCCGAAGACGTGATCAACCGTTTTCCGCACATTGCCGCCGGCATCCACGGCCTGCGCGAAGCCGGCTTCGGCATTCTGGTGAAGGATGCCTCGCTCGGCGGCCAGTACCCGGTGATGAACGTCACCCTGCTGCACCCGCAGGACCAGGGCTGCTTCGCCAGCTTCGGCGCGCATCCGCGCTTCGAGGTCGCGCTGGAACGCGCGCTCACTGAATTATTGCAAGGCCGCGCGCTCGATTCGCTGGCGGGCTTCCCCGCGCCCGGCTTCGACGAGACCGAAATCGCCGACCCGCAGAACCTGGAAATCCACTTCGTCGACTCCAGCGGCGTGATTTCCTGGCAGTTCCTGCGCGACACCCCCGACTTCGACTTCGTCGACTGGAATTTCGGCACCACCACCGAAGAGGATTACGCGTGGTCGGTCGACGCGCTGCACGCCGAAGGCCACGAGCTCTACATCGCCGACTTCACCCACCTCGGCGTCTATGCCTGCCGCATCCTGGTGCCGGGCGTGTCCGAGATCTACCCGGTCGAGGAACTCGAATTCGAGAACAACAGCGTCGGCAACCTGATCCGCCCGGCGCTCGCGCGCCTGCCCGAGCTTTCCGACGACGAATGCGCCGAGCTGCTGGACCTGATCAATGAACTCGAACTGGCCGACGACCGCCTGGTGACGGTGCTGATCGGCCTCGCACCGGATGCCGATTCGCCGTGGACCGACATCCGCGTCGGCGAGATCAAGCTGCTGCTCGCGCTCGCCCTCGGCGATGACGAAGTCATCCGCGAAGGCTGCACCTGGATCGCCCAGTACGGCCAGCGCAGCGACGCGCGCCTCAAGGTCTACCGCTGCATTGCCGACCTCGTCCAGCTCGACGACCCCAGCCCCTTCGAGCCCGCCTTGGCCCTGATGTACGGCCGCGAGACGCTGGAGCAGGCGTTCGCGCTGTTCAACCAGGACGAACGCTTCTTCGGGCTGACCAAGCTGGGCAGCGACTTCGAGGGCAGCGCGATCCACCAGCGCCTGCTGGATGCGTACCGCAAGGTACGCGGCTAGCGCCGCAGCCGATGAAAATCCCCAAGCGCCTCGAACCCCTGCTCGAAGACGGCCTGATCGACGGCGTCGTGCGCCAGTTGATGAGCGGCAAGGAAGCCATGGTCTTCGTCGTCCGCTGCGGCGACGACGTCCGCTGCGCCAAGGTCTACAAGGAAGCCAACAAGCGCAGCTTCCGCCAGGCCGTCGACTACACCGAGAACCGCAAGACCAAGAACAGCCGCCAGGCGCGCGCCATGGCCAAGGGCAGCAAGTACGGCCGCGAGATGCAGGAAGCCGCCTGGCAAAGCGCCGAAGTCGATGCCTTGTATCGGCTCGCCGCCGCCGGCGTGCGCGTGCCCACGCCGTACAACTTCCATGAAGGCGTCCTGCTGATGGAACTGGTGGCCGATGCCGACGGCAACGCCGCGCCCCGCCTCAACGACGTGTCGTTCACCGAAGACGAAGCCCTCGCCCACCACCGCACCCTGATCGGCGAAGTCGTGCGCATGCTGTGCGCCGGCGTCGTCCACGGCGATCTGTCCGAGTTCAACATCCTCGTCAGCGCCGACGGCCCGGTGATCATCGACCTGCCGCAGGCGGTCGACGCCGCCGGCAACAACCACGCCCAGGCCATGCTGGCGCGCGACGTGAACAACCTGCGAACCTACTTCGGCCAGTTCGCGCCGGCGCTGCTGGCCACGCAGTACGCCGAGGAAATCTGGGCGCTGTACGAACACGGCAATCTGAACCCCGAGGTCGAACTCACGGGCCGGTTCGAATGCGAAAAGCCGCCGGTCGATCTGGAGGGGGTGATGCGGGAGATTGATGACGCGCGGGATGAAGAGGCTGCGCGTTTGTTGCGCTTGCAGGAACTGGCGTGAATCACAGTTGTGTTCGTTCACCCTGCGCCTGTCGAAAGGCTGGTCGTTATAGTTGAAAACTTTGCTGAACTACTGACCGTTGGCCGGGGATAGCCAGGCAGCTAGTCACCTTTCTTGTCTCGCCAAGAAAAGTGACTAAAAAAAGGCGACCCCGACATCCCCGAATTCCCGAAAATCGAGCCTGCTGGGTGGGCAGCAAAGATTGCGGGCCACTGCGCTCAAGCCGCGAGTTTCAACTCGCAATGCAGGCCCGCTCGGGTCGCCAGGGTTACCAGCATGTCCAGACTGAATTTGTCCCATTTGCCCCGCATCAGGTCGGATACGCGCGACTGGCTGATGCCCAGCACTTTGGCGGCTTCAACCTGCGTCCAGTTGCGCTTTTCGACCACCAGGCGCAGTTGCGCCATCAGGTCCGCACGCATTGCCAGGATGGCCGCTTCTTCCGGCGGAAAGCCCAGGTCGGCGAATACGTTGCCACTGGAGCGGACGATTTTCTCTTTCATGTCCAGTCTCCTTAGGCGGATTCAACCGGTGGATGCAACACACTAGAAACTGCGTAAGCAGAAGGAGTGTTGCAAATGAAGCGAAGACCGCGGATTTATTACACGGAAAGTCAGAAAGCGCTCATGTGGGAGCGATGGCG
>JBAVWB010000113.1:0-29692 GCA_049697615.1 Thiobacillus sp.
GGCGCTTCGGCGTCGAGCACGTCGTCGACCACCTGGAAGGCGAGCCCGATGCACTTGGCGTAATGGTCGAGCGCGGCGGCGGCCGCGTCGGTCAGGTTGCCGCACTGCGCGCCCAGCAGCACCGAGGCGCGGATCAGCGCGCCGGTCTTGTGGATGTGCATGAATTCGAGTTCGGTCAGGTCGAGCGGCTTGCCCACGCTGGCCAGATCGATCGCCTGGCCGCCGGCCATGCCGCGCGATCCGGACGCCTGTGCCAGCAACTGCACCATCTTCAGCTGGGTTGTTGCGTTGTCGGCCAGCGGTTGCGAAGCGAGGATGTCGAACGCCAGGCTCTGCAGGGCGTCGCCCACCAGCAGCGCGGTGGCTTCGTCGAACTCCACATGCACCGTCGGCTTGCCGCGCCGCAATGCATCGTCGTCCATCGCCGGCATGTCGTCATGCACCAGCGAATAGGCGTGGATCAGTTCCACCGCGGCGGCGGCATGCTGCACGCGATCGGGGTCGGCGCCCGCGACCTCGCCGGCGGCAAACGCCAGCAGCGGGCGCACGCGCTTGCCGCCACCCAGTACCGCATAGCGCATTGCTTCGTGCAGGCGCTGCGGGGCAATTTGGGCAGAGGGAAGCCAGTCGGCCAGCACGCTTTCGATGCGCGCCTGGCAGCCTTGCGTCCAGGCAGCAAAATCAGTCATCGGCGTCTTCGTTCCTGAAGGGCTGCGCAGTTTTGAAAGGGAGCAAGGCGCCGTTTTCCAGAACCTTCACCTGTTGCTCGGCATCGGTCAGCTGCTGGCGGCAGTACTGCAGCAGTTCGGCGCCGCGCTTGTAGGCGGTGAGCGAGGCTTCCAGCGGCAACTGGCCGGATTCCATCTCAGCCACAATGGCGTCAAGTTCGGCCAGTGCGGACTCGTAATCCTTGGGGGGGGTGGCGCGGGATTTGGCCATGAAATCGAACCCTGCGAGCAAAGAACGCTACTTTAACAAATTCGGCGTGGGGGCGCCTCTCCGGGGTAATCCCCTATGCTAGAATTTTGCGCTTTCCCTGCATTCCGATGCCTTATCTCAGGCAGGGGTTCATCCGTAAATCCGCTGGGCATCGGGGCGCGAGCTCCGATGCGTTTTTAATGGTGATCGTTTCACGATCACGCTTGCCGCTTCTGGTGCAGACCGGAAGGGGGCTTGGTTTTGAGTAGGGTACGCCATGAGCGATCTCGCCGAATCCAGCGCCTTGTCGCTAACTTCGCTTCAGCTGCCAGTTTCCTGGTACTTCGATCCAGCCATCTACGCGCTGGAGCTCGAGCACTTGTTCAAGCAGGGCCCCGGCTATGCGGGCCATCAGCTGATGGTGCCCGAAGCGGGCGATTATCACGCGCTGGAAAAATTCGACGGCGCCAAGATGCTGGTCAACAGCGGATCGGGTATCGAACTGCTGTCCAACGTCTGCCGCCACCGCCAGGCCATCATGCTGACCGGGCGCGGCAAGCTGCAATCGAACAACATCGTCTGCCCGATTCATCGCTGGACCTACGGCAGCCAGGGCAGGCTGATGGGCGCGCCGGAGTTTCCCGGCAATCCCTGCCTCAATCTCAACCGCAGCGGCCTGCAGAACTGGCAGGGCCTGCTGTTTGCCGGCGAGCGCGACGTCAAGTCCGACCTGGCCGGCATGCAGGCGGCACGCGAACTGGACTTTTCCGGCTTCATGCTCGACCGCGTGCAGGTGTCGCATTACGCCTGCAACTGGAAGACCTTCATCGAGGTGTATCTGGAGGACTACCACGTCGCGCCGTATCACCCCGGCCTCGGCCATTTCGTCACCTGCGACGACCTCACGTGGGAATATGGCGACTGGTGGTCGGTGCAGACGGTGGGGGTGAACCGCGGGCTGGCCAGGGCGGGCTCGCCGGTGTACCAGAAGTGGCACGAGCAGTTGCTGGCGTATGACCAGGGGCGCGCACCGGCGCACGGCTCGATCTGGCTGACCTACTATCCTGGCCTGATGGTCGAGTGGTATCCGCACGTGCTGGTGGTGTCGTCGATCGTGCCGACCGGGGTGGAATCGTGCACCAATGTGGTCGAATTCTATTATCCCGAGGACATCGCCCTGTTCGAGCGCGCCTTCATCGAGGCGGAGCAGGCGGCCTACCACGAGACCGCGCTGGAGGACGAGGACATTTGCGAGCGCATGCACCGTGGGCGGCGCGCGCTGTACCAGCAGGGCATTTCGGAGACCGGGCCCTACCAGTCTCCGCTGGAAGACGGCATGATGCATTTCCATGGATTTCTGCGGCGCGAAATCGAGCCGCATTTGAAATGAGCCTTTTTCTAATTCACCACGGGCGGTCGATACCGCCCGTTTTTTTCGGGCGCGCCTGATGAAGTCGAGCTGGATGCTGGTGGCGGCTGCACTGTTCGCGCTGATGAGCGTGCTGGTGAAGCATGCTTCGACCACCTTTTCCCCGGCCGAACTGGTGTTCTACCGCTCGGCGTTCGGCTTGCTCTCGATCTGGGGCGTGATTGCAATCAGCCAGCGCCGGCTGCTGGCACCGCTCGCCACCCCCCATTTCAGGGCCCATGTCTGGCGCGGACTGTCGGGCTTTGCCGCACTGGTGCTGTTCTTTTACGCGCTGGCGCGGCTGCCGCTTGCCACCGCGGTCACCCTCAACTACACCGCGCCGCTGTTTCTCGCCGCGCTGTCGGCCTGGTGGCTGCGCGAACGCCACGGCCGGGGAATCGTCGGCGCCGTGCTGCTGGGTTTTGTCGGCATCGTGCTGCTGCTGCAGCCGCAGGTTGAGGGCCAGGCTTGGTTGCCGGCACTGGCCGGGCTGGCGTCGGGCATGCTGGCGGCGGTGGCCTACGTCAACGTCAAGAATCTGGGACGGCTGGGCGAATCCGAATGGCGGGTGGTGTTCTATTTCACCCTGATCTCGACCGTCGGTGGCGCGGCCTGGATGGCGGTGGCCGGGTTCCACATGCCGCAAGCGGGCGACTGGCCGTGGCTGATCGGCATCGGCGTCACCGCCACGGTGGCGCAGCTGGCGTTGACGCGCGCCTACCACCGCGGCCGCACGCTGACGGTCGGCTCGCTGGCCTACACCACGGTCGGGTTTTCCGCCCTCTACGGCGTGCTCCTGTTCGGCGAACACTTGCCGCTGATGGCCTGGATCGGCATGGCGGTGGTGGCGGCTGCCGGGGTGTGGGCGGTGCGCGCATCGACGCCGCTGCGCCGTGATTCGCTATAGTTCAATTAATTCCAGAGGAGAGCTTCATGATCAGCCTGAACGTCAAGGACAACCAGATCGCCGTTACCGTGATGGGCCAGTTCACGCTGGAGGATTACCGCGAATTCGAACAGGCGGTGTGTTACGGCATCCAGTTTCAGGGCACGGTCAACCTGCTGTTCGACCTGCGCGACATGCTGTCCTACAGCGTCGACGTGGCGTGGGAGGAGCTGAAATTTTCGCGCGAGCACAAGAACGATTTCGGGCGCGTCGCCATCCTGACGGGCGACCAGTGGGTGGCGTGGAGCATGTGGGTGAACCGGCTGTTCATGTCGGCGGATATCCGCTTGTTCGACGAACTCGATTTGGCGCAGGCTTGGGTGGCCGGGGGCGAGTTGCCGGCAACAGCAGCTTGATACGCGTTGCGCTCGGCGCACTCGCGTGGCTGTTGATGGTGCCGGCCTGGGCGAACGGGCCATGGCAGGTGACGCTGGAGACCCCCGCTGAAGTGGTCGCGATCGACCGTTCCAGCTTGCAGCGCACCCTCGATCGTGTCAGTTTCCGGGAGCGGCGCAGCATGCGCGGCGGCCAGGTCGATGTTTACAGCCAGCGCCCGCTGCGCGAGGTGCTGGCGAGGCGTGTGATCGACTGCCGCATCCGCCAAATGGCCACGTTGTCGCACGCCGTTTTTTCCGATGGCGACGCCTTGATCGAACACTGGGCGGTGCGCCTGCGCGATGCCGCCTGGCAGCCGGTCCGGCAGGATGATCCCGTGTTCAGGCAGGTGTGCGGGGGCTCATGAATCCGTGACGCGAGCAGGCCGGAAAATCGCCTCATTGGCGTAATAGGTGGCACAGCCGTTCGCCGCGTCCCACCCGGGTATGCCTTGTATCGGCAAGGGCGCAAGCTGGCGCGGCGTGTCGACGGCTTCAAGTGCTTTGACAGCCAGAGCATCGGCAGCGTCGGGGTCGAGCGAATCCGAAATCAGCGTCAGGCATTTGCCGGTCATCGATGGGTAGGGCGCCAGCGCCTTTTCCAGCAGCGCATGGCCGACCACCACGAAGCACATGTCATGTTCCACGCGGGCCCGTGCTTCCCAGAACAGCGCGTGCCAGGCACGCCCGGCCAATTGTTCAGGCAAAGCCGGGTCGCGGCTGATCACCCACACACCCGATTCGTCCAGCACGGTCAGCGCGTCGCGTCGGCGGCCGCGCCGGCTGTCTGTCTCACGCGCGATGGCCTCGCCGTGGGCTGCGTTCAGCGCCGCCTTGAAGCGCGGAAAGCGCAGCCACACCAGCGCATTCAGCACATCGTGCCAGGTGTCGGCGCGGGTCGGCACCTGGCCGGTGTGCAGGATATGGGTTTCGTAATCGCGCGCGGAGAGGCGGCCGTCGGGGGCGAAAAAGCGCAGCGGCAGCCTGCGCGACTGCGTTGTGCCGCGCGCGACGGCCAGCGCGTTGAGCGCGTCCAGCGAGGGCAGGCCACGCGCCAGTTCCAGCGCGTCGATCAACTCTCGGTAGGGCGCAAAAGCGGCGTGATCGAAGTTCAATGCAGCGATTCGGACAAAGCCTGGCGGTATTGCCGCGTCAGCGGATGCGCGCTGCCCAGCAGGTCGAACAGCGCCAGCAGGCTGGTGCGTCCGATGTCGTGGCGAAAGCCGCGATCGCTGCGGGCAATGGCAAGCAGTTCTTCCATCGCACCGGCAAAATCGTCCGCCGCCAGCAGCACGGCGGCGCGCTGGTAACGGGCGTCGAGGTCGTCCGGGTTGCGCATGATGCGGGCATCCAGATCGGCCAGCGGGGGTGCCAGGCGCGCGGTTTCCGCCAGATTCAGATGGGCATGCAGGGGCGCGATCAGGGCGTCGCTGCGTGCCTCGGGCGGCAGGCTGTCGAGCAGCTTCAGCGCCTGTTCGCCTTCGCCTTCAGCCCACAGCAATTTGGCGAGGTCGCGCGGAATCGCCAGGTTGTCGGGCTCGGCCATCGCGGCATTGGCGAGCAGCATGCGCGCCTGCTGGACGTTGCCCGACTGCCACGCCGTCACCCCCAGCGCGTGGGCGCGGTTGGCGTCGCCGGCGATGAAGCGGTCGAGCACTTCGCGGAAACTGCTGTCGGGGTCAGCGCCGTGGATGGTGTGGGCCACTTCGCCGCGCCAGAAGAATTTCACCGTGGGCACCGAGTTCACGCTGAAGCGCCGCGCCAGTTCCGGCAGCTCGTCGGCGTTCAGCATCACCAGCAGGAACTTGCCGCCGTATTCCGCGGCGAGCTTCACCAGACGCGGCATCAGGATGAAGCTGGGGCCGGCCTTGGGGGTCCAGAAGTGCACCAGCACCGGACCCTTGTGCGAGTTTTCCAGCACCAGGCGGTTGAAGTTCTCCGCGTTGGCATCAAACACATAAGGCGACAGGCTCATCCGACCTCCTATATAAATCTACTGCGCGGTCATGATCCGGGCGCGTCCGGTGCTCGGAATCCTCATGTACTTTTATGTACATTCCGGTTCCTGCGCTCCGGGCACGCCCGGCTGATGCCCGCTCGCTACGATTTCTACAGGAGGTCATCGGTCAAAGGCTCCGGTTGCGGCGAAGCGGTCGCAGGCGGCGACCAGTTCGCGCGCGATGCCCGGCTCGAATGCCGAGTGGCCGGCGTCGGGCACGATCACATAGCGCGCCTCGGGCCAGGCGCGCGCCAGTTCGTCGGCCGACACGATGGGGCAGACGGCGTCGTAGCGGCCCTGCACGATCACCGCCGGAATGGAACGGATGCGATCGACGTTGGCGAGCAGGCTGTTGTCGGGCAGGAAGATGTGGTTGACGAAATAGTGCGCCTCGATGCGCGACAGGGAGAGGGCTGTCTTGTCGCTGCCGAAGGCTGCGACCAGCTCGGGGCTGGGCAGCAGGGTCGAACACGAGGCTTCGAAGGTCGCCCACTCATGGGCGGCAGGCTGGTGCACCGCCGGGTCGGGATCGACCAGGCGGCGATGGTAGGCCTTCAGCAGATGGTGGCGCTCGTCTTGCGGGATGAACTCCGCCAGTTGCCGCTGCGCCTCGGGAAAAAAGGCGCGGATGCCGTAGAGAAACCAGTCGATCTCGCTTTTTCGGCAGAGGAAAATGCCGCGCAGCACCAGGCCCGAACAGCGCTCGGGGTGGGCCTCGGCGTAGGCGAGCGCCAGGGTCGAGCCCCACGAACCACCGAACACCAGCCAGGAATCGATGCCGAGTTCGCGCCGCAGCGCTTCCATGTCGGCGATCAGATGCGGCGTGGTGTTGTCGGCGAGCTCGCCGTGCGGCGTCGAGCGGCCGCTGCCGCGCTGGTCGAACAACACGATGCGATAGCGCGCCGGATCGAAGAAGCGCCGCTGCTGGGGCGAAGTGCCGGAACCGGGCCCGCCGTGCACGAACAGCACCGGAATGCCTTCTGGGTTGCCGGAGGTCTCCCAGTAGATGCGGTGGATGCCCGCCGTATCCAGCATGCCGCTGGCGTAGGGGGAAAGAGGCGGGTGGAGCGGGTCGGGCTTGGGCATGGGGGTGTGGGGGGTCGCGAGCCCGCCATCATATCGTCTGGATTGTCCGGGATGAACAGGCACGCTCCGGCTGGCATGCCGGTATCGACAGGCAGCAGTTGGGACCGTATGCTTCCTGTGCGTAGGGAATTCGCCAGCGGGTGAATCTGCGATCCGGATTTTGCGCGCGAAAAAAGAACGGCTTATGCCGTTTACAACCACAAATAATCAGGAGGGGTCGTTCCATGAGCCATGTTGTCAAAGTTGCCCTGCTCGGGCTGGGTGAAGTCGGTGAAAAGTTTGCGGAGCATTTCCTGGAAAAAATCCAGGAAGAGAACGTCAAGGTGGAGATCGTTGCCGTCGCTCACCGTGACCTGGAATCGCCGGTTGCGCTGGGTTTCATTCACAGCAAGGTACCGGTGTTTCAGGATGCGATGGAAGTGGTGACGCTGGGCTCAAAAGTCGACATCATTTTCGACCTGACCGGCGACCCCGAGTTGCGCAAGAAGCTGCGCATCGCGCTTCAGGACAGCCATAACCAGCACACTGTGATTGCGCCCGAAGTGGTGGCCCAACTGCTGTGGAACTTCTTTGGCGAGGGCGAACTGCCGCACAGCAGCCAGACAGGCTACTGATGTGAACGCTCCTTGATGCGCTCCCCGTGAATGCCCCCTTCAGGTATGCCCATGCCGTAGACGCCGACTGGACCCGCGCCGCCCAGGCCTGCATGACGCAGCTGGGCGCGATTCCGGCGGGGGCGACACTGGGCTTCCTGTATGTGTCGGATGCGTTCGTGGGCGAACTCGATTCGATCCTGGCTTTTTTCAGGAGCGCGACCGGGGTGCCGCACTGGACCGGCAGCGTCGGCGTCGGGGTGTGCGCCACCGGGGTGGAGTATCTGGACGCGCCGGCGATGGCGGTGATGCTGGGTGAATTCGATCCCGCCCATTTCAGCATGCTGCCGGTGATGCGTACACCGCAGGACATCGAGGCGCAGCCGTCGGCTGCCTATTTTGCGCTGGCGCACGGCGATCCTGCGAATACCCGCATCCAGGAACTGATCGAAGCCCTTTCCTCGCACGTGTCGAGCGGGTTTGTCGTCGGTGGACTGTCGAGTTCGCAGGGCGCGACGGTCCAGATCAGCGACGGCGTGGTGAGCGGCGGCCTCTCCGGCGTGCTGTTCAGCGAGCGGGTGAAGCTGGCGACGCGGCTGACCCAGGGGGTCTCGCCGCTGGGGCCGCGACACCGCGTCACCACGGCCAGCAAGAACATTATTGGCAGCCTCGATCACCGTCCGGCGCTGGATGTGATGAAAGAGGAAATCGGCGAAGTGCTCGCACGCGACCTGCGTCGCGCGGCCGGCACTATTTTTGTTGGGCTGCCGGTACGGGGTTCGGATACCGGCGACTATCTGGTGCGCAATATTCTGGGCGTCGACCCGCAGAACGACCTGGTTGCGGTCGGCGAAAACGTCGCGCCGGGAGACGAAATGCTGTTCTGCCGGCGCGACCAGAAAAGCGCCGAAGATGACCTGCTGCGGATGCTTGCCGCCATCGCGGCGCAACTGAACGCGCCGATCCGGGGTGGCGTGTATTATTCCTGCCTGGGGCGCGGCGAGCACATGTTCGGCGCGCCCCATCGCGAACTGGGACTGATACGCGAAAACCTGGGCGACTTCCCGCTGGTGGGGTTTTTTGCCAATGGGGAAATTTCCCACAACCGCTTATATGGCTACACCGGGGTGTTGACCCTGTTTGGCTGAACAGAATGAGGATACGAGCATGACCGTGCACGCCATGAAGGAAGATGAAGTCCGCCTGTTGCGCGACGAAATCGAGCTGTTGATGAACGAGCGGCGCCAGTTGCTGCAGGTGACAGGCGCAGCGGCAGTATTCGTTGCCAATCTCGACACCGACAGCCTGCCCGATGAAGCCGACACCATCGACGCGGCTGAAATGCTGGCCGAACAACTGAACGGCCTGTCCGAGGAAACCCTCAAGGACGCCCTGGAGTCGGTTCGCGCCGAGTTCGATTCTTCGCAGTAATCCGGTATTCCTCTTGGTCCGTTTGCCGCTGCCCGATCTCGCTGCAATCCGGCGCTTTGCGCTGATTGCCGGGTTGACGGCGCTGGCGTATGCGCTGGCCGGCTGGCTCAGCCTCAAACTTTCAACCTATATTTCCGGTACGGTCGCAGCCGTCTGGCTGGCGGCGGGTGTCGGTGCGATGGCGAGCCTGCGTTTCGGCGCGGCAGGGGTGGTGGGCGTATTGCTGGGCTCGTTGCTGGTCAATAGCCAGATCCTGCTGCTGGAAGACGCATACCGCCTGGCGTTCGGGGCGGCAGCCGGCGCTTGGGTCATGGGCACCCTGCCGCGTTATCTTCAGCCCTTCAGCTCCACCCTCGACTACGTGTCCAGCGTGGCGAAGTTTGCCCTGGTCGCGGCTCCGCTTGGCTGCGCCGTCAGCGCACTGATCGGCGTGTTCAGCCTGACTCTCTATGGCGATTTGCCTGTCGCCATGGTGCTGCGCGGCTTGTGGGTATGGTGGCTGGGCGATTTGCTGGGGGTGTTCCTGATCGCCCCCCTGCTGCTGACGGCCGCGCGCTGGGACTTGCTGCCGACCAACCGGGCCGCGCGGCTGGAAGCGCTGGTGCTGGTCGTCGGCATGCTGGGGTTGACGCTGGTGATGATGCATTACGCCGAGCCCCTGCGCCCCGCAGAAATCGTTCTGTTTGTGATGATGCCGGCGGTGCTGTGGGCGGCCCTGCGGTTTTCGGTGACCGGCGCAAGCCTGGCCATTTTTCTGGCGGCGCTCATCGTGATGGGGGTGACCTTCGTCTCGGATGGCGGGATCAGCGGCGCCACGCAGCCGCGCGACGTATTTGCGCTGCAGATCAGCATGATCACCATGGCGCTGGGTGGACTGTTCGTGGCAGCCGCCCTGGCCGAGCGCCGCTATTCCGAAATGCGGCTCGACATGCTGGCCAACCACGACCCCCTGACCGGACTGCCGAACCGCTCGTATTTCCAGGACTTTCTCGGTCATGCGCTGGCGCGCGCGCAGCGCGAGAAATCCCAGGTCTCATTGCTGTTCATCGATCTGGATCGGTTCAAGCATATCAACGACTCTCAGGGACACGAGGTGGGTGATCAGGTGCTGGGCATCGTGGCCCGGCGGTTGGACGAACAGTTGCGCGCCGATGATTTCGTCGCCCGTCTCGGCGGCGACGAGTTTGCCGTCATCCTGAACCACCCGCCGGCCTCGCGCGCCGCCGGCCGGGTGGCGCGCAAGCTGAACCAGGCGCTGGCCGAACCCTTCAAGCTGGGTCAGCGGCGTTATGCCATCGGCGCCAGCATCGGCATCAGCGTGTATCCGGACGACGGCCTGGACGCCAACACCCTGTTGCGCCAGGCCGACCTGGCGATGTATCAGGCCAAGCAGCGCCGCAGCGGATTCGAGTACTTCAGCGACGACCTGAACACCATCGCGCAGCAGCAACTGACGCTGGAAACCGGCCTGCGCCAGGCGCTCGGGCGCAATGAACTGGCACTGATGTACCAGCCCAAGGTGGATCTTGCCAGCGGCAAGGTGGTGGGGCTGGAAGCGCTGATACGCTGGCTCACCCGCTCCGGAAACATCATCGGGCCCGATCAGTTCATTCCGGTTGCGGAAGAAACCGGACTCATCGTTCCGATTGGACGCTGGGCGGCACGCGCTGCATGCGTCCAGTGGATCGCCTGGCGCGATGCCGGACTCAAGCCGCCGCCGGTGGCGATCAACCTGTCGCCGCACCAGCTATCCGATGCGCGGCTGATCGACGATTTTGACGCCATCCTGAAGGAAACGGGGATGGATGCCGCGTACCTGCAACTGGAAGTGACCGAGAGCGCGGCGATGGAGAATCCCGCGCGCACGTTCGACATTCTCGAGGCCCTGCGTCAGCGTGGACTGCACATTTACATCGATGATTTCGGAACCGGGCATTCCAACCTGGGCCAGTTGAAACGGATGCCGATCGACGCCCTTAAAATCGACAAGAGCTTCGTGAATGACGTCCTGACCGACAAGGACGACGCCGAGATTGCCATCGCCATCATCCGCCTGTCGCATGCGCTGAATTTGCGGGTGGTGGCCGAGGGCGTCGAAACGGTTGAGCAGGTTGCGTTCCTGAAGCAGAACGGCTGCGACGAAATCCAGGGTTATGTCGTCGCCAAACCGCTGACGCCTGTCAAGGTCAGCGAACTGTTCGCATCGCACTTTCTTTTCTGACGTACGCCGTGCAGCGGGGCCAAGCCGCAGCCATACTCTTTCCCGGTCCGGGAACAGGGTAGCCGCAGATCGTATTCGCCGGCAGGCGGCATCGCTGAACCGGTTCGCGTCGCAATGCAAACGGGCCGGGTGAACCGTGTTCACCCGGCCCGTCAGATACAGCCGCGGCTCAATTGTCCTGGGGGGTTGCCTTGCGTCCCAGCACCGGCAAGGCGCCGCCGCATTCCTCAATGTCGGGCGGCAGGGTGTAGAACCACATCTGCCACATCGAGACGACCCATTGCACCGTAAATGAAATGCCCATCAAGGCGCCGCTGCCGATGATGAACCAAGCGAATCCGGGAATCCATTTGGTCAGATACCAGGAGAAGATGTCGGTCAGGATGGTCAGGAAGGGCAGCACGATGATCACGCATTTCATCCACAGCGGGCGCATGTAGGAATGCGTGAAGATGCTGCTGACGATGAAGAAGATGAAGGTGATGCCGAACAGG
Source organism: Thiobacillus sp. (assembly GCA_049697615.1). GTDB lineage: Bacteria > Pseudomonadota > Gammaproteobacteria > Burkholderiales > Thiobacillaceae > Thiobacillus. The sequence goes on from JBAVWB010000113.1 coordinate 11,471, forward strand.
TGAATGTGCGATACGCGAACCAGTGTCGGAATGGTCGCGCCGGTATCCTTGGCCACCACTTTCGAAACTTCATCAAAGCTGGTCAGGATGGGGATGTGCGGATTGCTGCCGTCGTGACAGGCAATGCAGCGTTCAGTCAGAATCGGCTTCACCGCGCTTTCATAGCCATCCTGGCTGGCGCCGGATTCCACCCATTTGAAGATGGCCGCGCGTTCCGCTTCCGGCAGCATCCCCGCCATCGGGCCTTTCAGCGCGGTGACCAGACGCGTGTCGGTTTCACTGCCGTGATAGGCGATGCGAATATCCTGCGCGGAGATGTTCTTGGCGTTGCCGTCGAGCCCTGCATGACTGTAGAACACCTGCAGCATGGCGAACAGATAACCCGTTCCCAGCACCAGCAGCGTCATGGTGTAGACCATGCGCGTCGACATCGGCAGGGCGCTGAAATGGAAGAAGCCGCGATTGCTCATTGAGTTTGCTCCACGTAGGGAAGGGGTTTATTGCTTCGCGCCCTGATCGATCCAGGCGGCGATGGTGGCCACGTCAGAATCGGGCAGCTGAGCCTGACCATGAGGCATGCGGATCGAAGGGTCGGCCTGCCCGGATACCAGGCGGTAGAGGGTGCTGCTGACGCTGGAGCCTGGCACCACCACGGCACCGAACTTGGTGCCTTTCAACAGGGCTTCATGACTGTCCATGCGCAGGCCGGACTTTTCGTAGCCCGAGCCGCCCGGCACATGGCACGAAACACAGTTGGCATCGATGATCGGCTTGACGTCGGCTTGGTAAGTCAAGGCCTTTTCCCCACAACCGGCTTGCAGTACGGCAACAGCCAGGGCGGATAAGGTAATCAATACAGCGCGTTTCGTCATGTTGGGCTCCCGTGTAATGAGTATTTAAGTTAATGCTAATGTATGGGCTGGGCCTATACAAGAGTTAAAGGTATTTTTATTATCTTTTTGGCGCGGGCAATGTGGACTGCTCACCACACGCGTCAGGTCTTGTCATTTTATTCCGCATACCGGATTAGTGTAGCAACGATCAGCCTGATATCCCACAAATGGGGGCTGGCCGATCCGGTGAATTCAACCAAGCAGCTGGCCCAGCACGAAGGGCAGAATCCCGCCCTTGTTGTAGTACTCGACCTCGATCGGGGTGTCGATGCGCAGTTTCAGCGGAACGCGTTCCGTGCTGCCGTTGGCGCGGTGGATCACCAGCGTGACGTCCTGCTGCGGCGCGATGCCGTTCTCGGTCCCTTCGAGGTCGAAGGTCTCGCTGCCGTCGAGCTTCAGCGTGGCGGCATCGACGCCGTCCTTGAACTGGCAGGGCAGCACGCCCATGCCGGCCAGGTTGGCGCGGTGGATACGCTCGAAGCTCTTGGCGACGACCGCCTTCACGCCCAGGAGCGTGGTGCCCTTGGCCGCCCAGTCGCGGGATGATCCGGTGCCGTATTCCTCGCCCGCGAAGATCATCAGCGGCGTGCCGTCGCGCTGATATTCCATGGCGGCGTCGTAGATCGGTTTTTCCTCGCCGTCCTTCAGCGTGATGCCGCCTTCGCTGCCGGGGATCATCAGGTTCTTGATGCGCACGTTGGCGAAGGTGCCGCGCATCATCACCTCGTGGTTGCCACGGCGCGCACCGTAGCTGTTGAAGTCGGCCTTCTGCACGCCGTGTTCGGTGAGGTACAGGCCGGCCGGCGAGGTCGGCTTGATGCCGCCGGCCGGGCTGATGTGGTCGGTGGTCACCGAGTCGCCAAAGATCGCCAGCGCGCGTGCGCCCTGGATGGCGATGTTGGCGGCCTTGTCGCCGGTGAAGAACGGCGGCTCCTGGATGTAGGTCGATTGGCCATCCCATTCATAAACCGCGCCCCTGGGCGCGGGCACGCCGTCCCACAGCGGGTTGTCGGCGCCGACGTCGGCGTAGCTCCTGTAGACGCCGGCGTCGGTGGAATGGTGCAACAGCGCCGCGACTTCCTCGTTGCTCGGCCAGATGTCCTTCAGGTACACCGGCCCGTTCTTGCCGGCGCCGATGGGGTCCTTCTCGACGTTGAACGGCACGCGTCCGGCCAGCGCGAAGGCCACCACCAGCGGCGGCGACATCAGGAAGTTGGCCTTGACGTTCTGGTGCACGCGCGCCTCGAAGTTGCGGTTGCCGGACAGCACCGAGCAGGCGACCAGGTCGTTGTCGAGGACGGTCTTTTCGATCGCTTCCGGCAACGGTCCGGAGTTGCCGATGCAGGTGGTGCAGCCGTAGCCGACCACGCTGAAACCCAGCTTTTCCAGATAGGGCAGCAGGCCGGCGGCCTTCAGGTATTCGGTCACTGCGCGCGAGCCGGGCCCCATGCTGGTCTTCACATGCGACGGCGTGTAGAGGCCGAGCTCGACCGCCTTCTTCGCCAGGAGGCCGGCGGCGATCATGACGCCGGGGTTGGAGGTGTTGGTGCACGAGGTGATGGCCGCGATGACCACGCTGCCGTGGCGCAGCTCGTTGCCGCCCTCGACCGCATAGGTGCGGCGCAGGTCTTCGGCGGTCTTGCCGTAGCCGCCTTCCGCCTTCGATTTCTGCATCAACATGTCGAAGGTCGTATCGATCGCGGACAGCGGAATGCGGTCCTGCGGCCGCTTGGGGCCGGCGACCGAAGGTTCGACGGTCGAGAGGTCGAGCGTGAGCGTCTGCGAATAGTCGATCTCGCCCGCCTTGGGGATGCCGAACAGGCCCTGCGCCTGGTAGTAGGCGCGGATCAGGTTGACCTGCGCGGCTTTGCGGCCGGTTGCAGTGAAGTACTGGCAGGTCGCCTCGTCGACCGGGAAGAAGCCCATGGTCGCGCCGTATTCCGGCGCCATGTTGGCGATCGTCGCGCGGTCGGTCACCGGCAGGGCGGCGGCGCCCTCGCCGAAGAACTCGACGAACTTGCCGACGACCTTGGCGCTGCGCAGCTTCTCGGTGATGGTCAGCACCACGTCGGTGGCGGTGACGCCGGGCTTCACGCTGCCGGTGAGGTTGACGCCGACGACGTCGGGGGTGAGGAAGTACACCGGCTGGCCCAGCATCGCCGCTTCCGCCTCGATGCCGCCGACGCCCCAGGCGACCACGCCCAGCCCGTTGATCATGGTGGTGTGCGAATCCGTTCCCACCAGCGTGTCCGGGTAGGCCATGCCGTCCTTTTCCATCACGCCGCGCGCCAGGTATTCCATGTTCACCTGGTGCACGATGCCGACGCCGGGCGGCACCACCTTGAAGGTCTCGAACGCCTGCATGCCCCACTTCAGGAACTGGTAGCGCTCGAGGTTGCGCTCGAATTCGATCTTCATGTTGAGGTCGAGCGCGTCCGGGGTGCCGAACTTGTCGACCTGGATCGAATGGTCGACCACCATGTCGACCGGCACCAGCGGCTCGATCTTCTGCGGGTCGCGGCCGGCACGCGCGGCGGCGGAGCGCATCGCGGCGAGATCGGCCAGCAGCGGCACGCCGGTGAAGTCCTGCAGGATCACGCGCGCCACGGTGAAGGGGATTTCCTCGGTGCGCTCGGCGTTGGGTTTCCAGCCGGCCAGCTGTTTGACATGCTCGGGTGTGACTTTCACGCCATCGCAGTTCCTCAGCACCGATTCGAGCACGATGCGGATCGACACCGGCAGCCGCGTGACCGACATGCCCAGCGCGGTCTCGAGCTTCTTCAGCGAAGCGAAGTGCGCTTTGCCGGTGGCGGTGGGAATGGAATCGTAGGTGTTGAAAGCGTCGGTCATGATGGTGTGACTCGTGAAAATAATTAAAGTTGAAAATGGCCGGGGCTGATTTTACTGGAAGCGCATCACGGCTGATTCCGCCCCGGGCTCGCCTTACAGGCGGATGCCGAACTTGGCGAGCAGCTTGATCGTGCCTAGGTAGGCCAGTGCGGTGGCGGCGCTGGAGACGGCGAGGCTGAGCCAGAACCCCAGGCCATTGCGAAGCAGCAGCGGCAACAGCACGAACAGCAGCAACGAGGGCAGCACCAGCCAGAAGATGCCGCTGGAAAGCGCGGCGACCTTCTGCACGTCTCCGGTATCGAGATACAGCCAGACAAACGCCAGCAGCGAGACGAGCGGCAGCGAGGCCAGCGCCGCAGCCCAGAAGGTGCTGCGCTTGGCCATTTCGGCAACCGCGACGAGGATCAGCGCAGACAGAAAAATCCTGAACGCGTATTGCCCCATGGCGAAGGGATCAGCCCTCGCGCCGCATCTGCGGGAAGAGGATGACGTCGCGGATGCTCGGCGAGTCGGTCAGCAGCATGACCAGGCGGTCGATGCCGATGCCGCAGCCGCCGGTGGGCGGCAGCCCGTGTTCCAGCGCGCGGATGAAATCGCCGTCGTAGTGCATCGCCTCCTCGTCGCCGGCTTCCTTGTGCCGCACCTGTTCCATGAAGCGCTCGGACTGGTCCTCGGCGTCGTTCAGCTCGGAAAAACCATTCGCCATTTCGCGCCCGGTGATGAAGAGCTCGAAGCGCTCGGTGATGTCGGGCTGGGCATCGGAGCGGCGCGCCAGCGGCGAGACTTCGGCCGGGTAGTCGATGATGAAGGTGGGCTGGATCAGCTGTGCTTCGGTGGTTTCCTCGAAGAAGGAGAGCTGCAGGCCGCCGAGGCCATCCTGCGGGCGGTATTTGGCCTTCATCGCGACGAACTGGCCGATCAGCCAGTCGCGGTCGTTGAGCTGCGCCACGGTGTATTCAGGGTTGTACTTGCGGATCGCCTCGACGATGGTGAGGCGGTCGAACGGCGTGCCGAGCTCGATGCTGTTGCCCTGATAGGTGACCGTGGTCGAGCCGGTTGCGGCGACCGCGGTGTGGCGGATCAGCGCCTCGGTGAAATCCATCAGGTAGCGGTATTCGCGGTAGGCCTCGTAGAACTCCATCATGGTGAACTCGGGGTTGTGGCGCGTGGACAGGCCCTCGTTGCGGAAGTTGCGGTTGATCTCGAACACCTTCTCGAAGCCGCCGACCACCAGCCGCTTGAGATACAGCTCGGGCGCGATGCGCAGGAACAGTTCCATGTCGAGCGCGTTGTGATGCGTGGCGAAGGGTTTGGCCGCCGCGCCGCCGGGGATGGGGTGCATCATCGGCGTTTCGACTTCGAGGAAGTCGCGCTCGACCATGAAGGCGCGGATGGCCTGGATGATTTTCGAGCGGCGCTTGAACGTCTCGCGCGCGTCGTCGTTGGTGATGAGGTCGAGGTAGCGCTGGCGGTACTTCTGCTCCTGGTCCGCAAGGCCGTGGAATTTTTCCGGCAGCGGGCGCAGCGCCTTCGACAGCAGGCGGATCGACTTGGCCTGGATGGTCAGCTCGCCCTTGTTGGTCTTGAACAGCGTGCCGGTGACGCCGAGAAAATCGCCCAGATCCCAGTGCTTGAAAGCGTCGTGCGACTCGGTGCCGGTGAGGTCGTTGGACACGTAGATCTGGATGCGTCCGCTCATGTCCTGCAGGGTGGCGAAGCTGGCCTTGCCCATCACGCGCTTCAGCATCATGCGGCCGGCGAGCCGGACCGGGACGGCCTCGGCTTCCAGCGATTCCTTGCTTTTGTCGCCATGCGCGGCGGCCAGCTTGCCGGCGTAGTCGTGCCGCTCGAAGTCGTTGGGGAAGGCGACGCCCGTCTCGCGGATCGCGGCGAGCTTGGCGCGGCGCTCCATGATGATCTGGTTTTCGTCTTGTAGGGGTGCGGTGTTTTCGGTGTTCATGGCGGCTAAGGTCAATCGAAACGGTGGAGCACGAAACCGAGTTGTTGCGCGGCTTCGGCCTGTTTTTTGTCGGCAGTTGAAAATGCCGGAATGGAATGGCGTCGGGCGACAGCGAGGTGCAGCGCATCTAGCGTGCGCAAAGGCAATTCGGCGACCTCGTCCATCAAGTGGTAGGCCAGCGTCAGGTCGTCCTCCATGAAAGGCGATATTGCAAGGGCGCCGTCCTGCACATCGAGCCGAAAGGCTTCAAGCACTTGGGTTTCGAGTGTGGGTGAAATCTGCTGGTTGCGGCGGCGGCGCGCCAGCGCGCAACGCATTTCCACGATGGTCAAACGGCTGATCGCGAGCGGGGCTTGCGCCAGAAAGAAAGCATCGAATGCATCGCTGCCGGCTTCGCTGATGTAGCGTTTCACCAGCGCGCTGGTATCGACATAAATCATCAGAATCGGTCTTCGCGGTCTTCGCTAATCAGAACTTCGCTGGGAATCTCCTGAAACGGCTGGCTGGCACGAAATGCTGCGAGCGAACGGAAGGCTTTCTTGCGCGGTTTGATCGGCAGAATCCGCGCCACCGGCTCGCCATGCTTCACCACCAGCACTTCGTCGGCGTCGGCGAACATCTGGTCGGGGTGCGACAGCCCTTCGCGGGCTTCGCGGATGGTCAGGGTTTTCATGGGGCAGTCTCCCAAAGGATTCAAGCAGCGCAAAACGTGACACAATTATAGCCAATGTGACACGCTCCTTGCCACCCATTTCTTGCCCATGCCCGACACCCCTTTAAGCCTGCTCAACCGCGTTTTTGGCTACCCCGCGTTCCGCGGCGAGCAGGCGGCCATCGTCGACACGCTCGTGGCCGGCGACGACGCGCTGGTGCTGATGCCCACCGGCGGCGGCAAGTCGCTGTGCTTCCAGATTCCGGCGCTGCTGCGCGAGGGCTGTGCGGTGGTGGTCTCGCCGCTGATCGCGCTGATGCAGGACCAGGTCGCGGCGCTGAAAGAACTGGGCATCGCGGCCGAGTTCCTGAATTCGAGCCTGGATGGCGCTGCGGCGATGCGGGTCGAGCGCGACTTCGTGTCCGGCCAGCTCAAGCTCTTGTACGTCGCCCCGGAACGCTTGCTCACGCCGCGTTTCCAGAGCCTGCTCGAACAGGCCCGCGTCGCGCTGTTCGCCATCGATGAAGCGCACTGCGTGTCGCAATGGGGGCACGACTTCCGCCCGGAATACCTCGGCCTCTCCGCCCTGCACGAACGGTTTCCGGACGTGCCGCGCATCGCGCTCACCGCCACCGCCGACACCGCCACGCGCGCCGAAATCCTCACCCGGCTCGATCTCGGCGCCGCGCGCGTGTTCGTCGCCAGCTTCGACCGTCCCAACATCCGCTACCGCATTTCTGAAAAATCCGAGCCGCGCCGGCAGCTGCTCGATTTTCTCGGCGAGCACAAAGGCGAAGCCGGCATCGTGTACTGCAGCACGCGCAAGAAGGTCGAGGAAACCGCCGATGCGCTCAAGCAGGCCGGCCTCACCGCATTGCCCTACCACGGAGGCATGGACAACGAAACGCGCCGCCGCCACCAGGAAAAATTCCTGCGCGAGGACAGCGTCGTCATGGTTGCGACGCTGGCGTTCGGCATGGGCATCGACAAGCCCGACGTGCGCTTCGTCGCGCACCTGGACCTGCCGCGCTCGGTCGAAGGCTACTACCAGGAAACCGGCCGTGCCGGCCGCGACGGCGAGCCCGCCGAGGCGTGGATGGCGTGGGGCCTGCAGGACGTCGTCACCCAGCGCCGCTTCATCGACGAGGGCGAAGCCGAAGACGCGCACAAGCGCATCGGCCACGCCAAGCTCGACGCCCTGGTCGGCCTGTGCGAAGCGGCGAGCTGCCGCCGCGTCGCGCTGCTCGCCTACTTCGGCGAAGCCAGCCAGGCCTGCGGCAACTGCGACGTCTGCCTCAACCCGCCGACGCTGTGGGACGGCACCGAAGCCGCGCAAAAGCTGCTGTCTACCGTCTACCGCACCGGCCAGCGCTTTGGCGCCGGCCACGTGCTCGATGTGCTGCTTGGCAAGACCACCGAGAAAATCGACCGCTTCGGCCACAACCAGTTGAGCGTGTTCGGCATCGGCGCGAGCCAGACCGACAAGGTCTGGCGCGCCGTGCTGCGGCAACTGGTGGTGCGCGGCTTATTGGAAGTGGATCACACCGCCTACGGCGCCTTGAAGCTCACCGCCGCCGCCAAGCCGGTGCTGAAGGGCGAGGAAACCGTCATGCTGCGCGCGATCGAAGTGCGCCCGGCACGCAGCAAGAAATCGCGCTTCGCGCCCAGCTCCGGCGAAGGCGTCCACAACGACGAGGATCCGCTGTTCCTGTCCCTGCGCGCCTGGCGCCGCGAAACCGCCAACGAGAAGGGCGTCCCCGCCTACGTCATCCTGCACGACGCCACCCTGCGCGAGATCGCCGCGCGCCGCCCCGCCACGCTGGCTGAACTGGGCGAGATTTCGGGGCTGGGGACGAAGAAGCTGGAAGCCTATGGTGAGGCCGTGCTGGCGGTGGTGGCGGAGGGCTGAGCCGCCCTCCGGAAATTACACGCCCTGTTTCAGGCTCGCCTCGATGAACATGTCGAGGTCGCCGTCCAGCACCTTCTGCGTGTTCGAGGCTTCGACGTTGGTGCGCAGATCCTTGATGCGCGACTGGTCGAGCACGTAGCTTCGGATCTGGTGGCCCCAGCCGACGTCGGACTTGCCGGCTTCGAGCTTGTCCTGTTCGACCTGGCGCTTTCTGAGTTCGGCTTCGTAGAGCTTGGACTTCAGCATCGACATCGCCTCGGCGCGGTTCTTGTGCTGCGAGCGGTCGTTCTGGCACTGCACCACGATGCCGCTGGGCAGGTGGGTGAGGCGCACTGCGGAGTCGGTCTTGTTGATGTGCTGGCCGCCGGCGCCGGATGCGCGATAGGTGTCGACGCGCAGGTCGGCGGGGTTGATGTCCACCTCGATGGAATCGTCGACTTCCGGGTAGACGAACACGCTGGCGAAGCTGGTGTGGCGGCCGCCGGACGAGTCGAACGGCGATTTCCTCACCAGGCGGTGGACGCCGGTCTCGGTGCGCAGGGTGCCGTAGGCGTAGTCGCCCTCGATCTTGATCGAGGCTGACTTGATGCCGGCGACGTCGCCGTCGGATTCTTCCAGCAGCTCGGCCTTGAAGCCCTTGCGTTCGGCGTATTTCAGGTATTGCCGCAGCAGCATCGACGCCCAGTCGCAGGCCTCGGTGCCGCCGGCGCCGGCCTGGATGTCGATGAAGCAGTTGTTGGGGTCGGCCGGGTTGTTGAACATGCGGCGGAATTCCAGCGTCGACACGTTCTTTTCGATGGCAGCGATGTCGGACTGCACGGCGGCAAGCGTCTCGTCGTCGTTCTCCTCGCGCGCCATCTCGAACAGCTCGGAGGCATCCTTCAGGCCCGACGAAACGCGGTCGAGCACCAGCACCACGTCTTCAAGCGACTTGCGCTCGCGGCCGAGTTCCTGCGCTTTCTCGGCGTCGTTCCAGAAATTGGGGTCTTCGGCTAGGCGGGCAACTTCTTCGAGGCGATCTTTCTTGTGATCGTAGTCAAAGAAACCCCCTGAGTTGGGTGGCACGCGCGGCCAGGTCGGCCAGTTTGGATTCGATCTGATTGAGGCTTTCGGCTTCCATGATAGGGCTCGGCGACTAGGCGGAAAAGCCGCGGATTATAGCCCAGGTCAGCACCATCCCCAGCCCCAGCGCGCCCATGCCGGCGATAGCATGGCGCGCCATCGGCCAGCCGCCGATGACCAGGGTGAGCGCCGACTTGAAGCCCAGGTTGGCCAGGGTGGCCAGGGTGATGACATTCACCGCCACCGCCACTGAAAGCTTGTCCAGATTGTGCAGGCGCAGGCTGGACAGGGTGATGGCGTCGACATCGGTCAGCCCCGACACCAGCGCCACCGCATACAGCCCGCGCGTGCCCAGCCAGTCGGACAGCCACGCTGCCGCCAGCAGCACCACGGCATACATCAGGCCGAAGCCGAGCGCCGTGCGCAGTTCGGTCGGGTTGCCCATCGCCAGTGCGGGCATTTCTCCCTGCGGCTGCAGCCGGTGCACTCCATAGGCCGCGCCGAGACCGCCGGCGACCAACCCGCCGACCAGAACCGGCAGCAATTGCGCCAGCACGCTTGGCGCCAGCACCGCGGCCAGCACCCCCAGACGCACCAGCACCACCAGGTTGGCCAGCACGATGACGATCACCGCGACCGGCATCATTTCGCGGCTGGCGCGGGCGTGGCGGCTGAATGAGAGGGTGGTGGCGGTGGACGACACCAGCCCGCCGAGCAGGCCCAGCATCACCGCGCCGCGCTGCTGGCCGACCAGCCGCAGCGCGGCATAGCCCGCCAGCCCCACGCCGGCGATCAGCACCACCATCCACCAGATCTGATGCGGGTTGAGTGCGCCGTAGGGGCCGTAATCCTGGTTTGGAAGCAGCGGCAGGACAATCAGCGCCAGCACCGCAAACTGCAGGACCGACAGCAGATCGTGGCGGCTCATGCGCTGGCTGAAGCCGCGCAACTCGGGCTTGAAATACAGCAGTATCGTTGCCGCGATCCCCAGCATCACTGCCAGCTGGATCTCGTTGTGCCACACCAGCACGCCCAGGCCATAGCACAGCATCAGCGCCGCCACCGTCGTCGTGCCGGGGTCGCCGTCCGGCTGCTGCGGCGCGCGCAGATAGGCCGCGATCATCATCGCGCCGACCAGAAACAGCCCCACCGCGATCAGCCACAGTTCGTCCAGTTCGGTCGCCAGGTGCGCCGCCAGCACGCCCAGCAGCGCCGTCAGCGCAAAGGTGCGCAGGCCTGCCTTGGCCGCCGGATTGCGCTCGCGCTCCAGCCCCATCAGCAGGCCGATCGCCAGCGCCACCACGTAGCGCGGCAAGGTATCCAGTTCGGCGGGCAGCCAGGCAATCAGGTCATTCATTTCGACATTTCTTTGAGTAAGCCTTGGGGAATTGTGCCGCCAATCTGCATTGAAAGTCTGATTGCGTTCGATTCATGCCGCGAAGACACCCCGTCCGGGGCAGCGGTGCTCGTCCGAGGATGACCCCGCGCAACCGGTGTTGCTGGACCCCGCAGTCGGCAGCGGCCGTGGTGGGAAGGGCGCCATTCCCGCTGTTCATGGCTGAAAGTTCAGAAATCTGCGATATTGCCGATTGATCCTAAGTAGTCATACTTAAATAAATAGCATGTCTCCTCTTTCCAACCCCCTGGCTGAGTTGCGCCGGCAATTCCTCGACCAACTCCCCGGGCGGCTGGAGGCGCTGCATTTCCATTACCAGAAACTGTCCCTGTCAGCCTGGAAACCTGCCGAAGCCGAGGTGCTGCATCGCCTGCTGCATGGCCTGACCGGTTCGGCCGGCACCTTCGGTTTGCAGTCGGTATCAGACGCCGCGCGCCAGGTGGAAACCCGGCTTGCGGCCTTGCTCAAGGCCGGGGCTGCGCCCGATGGGGCGGAATGGCAGGCCATTGGGGCCGAACTGGACCGCCTCGATCGGCTGGCGCAGATCCGGCTGGAATCCGGTGCGCCGAGCCTGAAGCCCCCTCCCGAGGTGCCGCGCCTCGATCGCTCGCCGCTGATCCACCTGGTCGAGGACGATCCGGTGCAGGCCGAACACCTGAGTCAGGTTCTGCGGGACGACGGCTACCGGGTGCGGGTGTTCACCACGCCGACCGAGTTCCGCGCTGCCTGCACCGCGTGCGCGGCCGAGGATGCGGAACGCCCGGCCGCCGTGGTGATGGACATGGTTTTCCCCGAAGGCGACGCCGCGGGCGCCGAATTGCTGGCGGAACTCAAGGTGGGTCAGGCGCGCTGCCCGCCCGTGGTATTTGTCTCGGCGCGCGACGACATGCAGGCGCGGCTGGCCGCCTTTCGCGCCGGGGCCTGCCGCTATCTGGCCAAACCGGTGGCGCCCGAGCGGCTGATCGACCTGCTCGACGTGCTGACCGGCCGCCAGCCGCCGCAGCCTTACCGCGTGCTGATGGTCGACGACGATCCGCTGATGCTCGAAACCCATGCCTTCTTCCTGCGGTCGTCGGGAATGGAGGTCCGGACGCTGTCGCAGCCGCTCCAGATTCTGAACGTGCTGAATGAGTTCAACCCCGATGTGGTGGTGCTCGACGTCTACATGCCCGGGGCAAGCGGCCCCGAACTGGCCGCGGTGCTGCGCGAGCGCGATGAATATCTGCAATTGCCGATCCTTTTCCTCTCGGTCGAGGCCGACGTGAGCCAGCAACTGCTGGCGCTCAACCTCGGTGGCGACGATTTTCTGATGAAGCCGGTGCAGCCCGATCACCTGGTGTCCGTGGTCACCGCGCGGGCGCGGCGGGCGCGGCAGAACGCCGCCATCCGGAAGCGCCTGCAGACCACCCTCTACGAGCGCGAACGTGAACACCTGGCGCTGGACCACCACGCCATCGTCAGCATCGCCGACGCGGCGGGAAACATCACCTACGTCAACGACAAGTTCTGCGAGATCAGCGGCTATTCGCGCGACGAACTGATTGGGCAGAACCACCGCATTATCAAGTCGGACATGCACCCGCCGGCGTTTTACCTGGAACTGTGGCAAACCATCGCCGGCGGCAGGGTGTGGGAGGGCGAGGTCTGCAACCGGCGCAAGGACGGTAGCCCGTACTGGGTGGAATCCACCATCACTCCCTTTCTCGACGGCGACGGCATTCCCTACCAGTACGTGTCGATCCGCACCGACATCACCCATGTGAAGGCGACCGAAGCGTTGTTGCGCTTGCGCACCGAAGCTGTCGAGGTGGCCCTGAATCCCATCCTCATCGTGGATGTCCGGCAGCCCGACATGGGGATTATTTATTCCAATGCCGCCTTTGAACGCTTGACCGGTTATAGCCGGGACGAGGTGCTGGGTCGTAATTGCCGCTTCCTGCAGGGAGAGGATCGCGACCAGGCCGGACTGGAGATGTTACGAACGGCGATCCGGCGGGGGCATGACGCCAGCGTGCTGTTGCGCAATTACCGCAAGGACGGCAGCCTGTTCTGGAACGAGCTGAGCATTGCCCCGGTGCGTGATGCCCGCAACCAGCTGACCCATTTTATTGGCGTCCTGCACGATATCACCGAGCGTATTCGCGCCAACGCGAGAATCGAACAGCAACGCGATATGCAGCAGATGATCAGTTCGGTGGCAGCCGGGCTGCTGGCCGCGCCGGACGACCTGATGGACGCGGCCATTGACCGGACCCTGCAGCGCAGTGGGGAGCACATCGGTGCCGACCGTGCCTATCTGTTCCTGTTCTCCGAAGATGGCGCGCGCATGAGCAACACCCATGAGTGGTGCGCCGATGGGATCGAGCCCCAGCGCCACAAGGTCCAGAATATGCCCCTGGAAATGGCCCCGTGGTGGTGGCAGCAGATAAGCGCCGGAAGGCGGGTCGTGGTGCCCGACGTGGCCTCCCTGCCGCCCGAAGCCGCCGCGGAAAAGGCCCTGTTCGAGGATCAACAGATCCAGTCCTTGTTTGCGCTCCCGCTGCAAAATAGTGGCAAGACCTATGGCTTTGTCGGTTTCGATGCGGTGCGTGTCCAGCGTGACTGGGCGGACGAGGAAATCGAGCTGCTCAAGGTTGTGGCCGACGTCATCAGCAGTGCCCTGGCCCGCAAGCGTGCCGAACGGGCGGTGGAAGCCAACAAGGAAAGGCTGCGGCGCGGCCAGCTGTTCGCCAACATCGGCACCTGGGACTGGAACATCCGGACCGGCGAGCTGTTCTGGACCGAGCGCATCGCGCCGCTGTTCGGCTATGCCGTGGAGGAGCTGGAAACCAGCTACGACAACTTCCTCGGCGCCATCCATCCGGACGATCGTCAGGCGGTGATCGACGCCGTCAATGCCTGCGTCGAGCGCGACGTGCCTTACGAGATCGAGCACCGCGTGGTGTGGCCGGACGGCACCGTGCGCTGGCTGCTGGAGCGCGGCGCCGTGGCGCGCGATGCCGATGGCAAGCCCGTGCAGATGCTGGGTGTGGTGCAGGACATCGACGACCGCAAGCGCGCCGAACTGGCGCTGGCCGAACGCGAGCGGCAACTGCGCGAGGCACAGAAGCTCGCCCATATCGGCAACTGGACGGCCGACCTGCGCAGCGGCGAACTCGTCTGGTCGGACGAAATCTACTGCATTTTTGGCCACGCGCCGGGCAGTTTTGCGCCCAGCGTCGAGGCCTTCCATGCCGCGGTGCACCCGGACGACCGGGAACGGGTGAACGAGAGCGAAAAAAGGGCCGAGCAGACGGGGCGCCACGACGTGGTGCATCGCATCGTTCGGCCTGACGGCACGGTGCGCCATGTGCACGAACTGGCGCAGATGGAAACCGATGCGGCGGGCAATCGGGTGCGGCTGACCGGCACCGTGCAGGATGTCACCGAGCGGGTGGAGGTCGAGCAGGCGATGATCGCCGCGCGCGACGAAGCCGACCGTGCCAACCAGGCCAAGTCCGAGTTTCTCTCCAGCATGAGCCACGAACTGCGCACGCCGATGAATGCCGTGCTGGGCTTCGGCCAGCTGATGGAATATGACGCCACCCTGCCAGGCGAACATCTGGACAGCGTGCGGGAAATCCTCAAGGCCGGTCACCATTTGCTCGAACTGATCAACGAAGTGCTGGATCTGGCGAAGGTCGAATCCGGCCATATCGACCTGTCGCTGGAACCGGTGGAGGTGTGTCCGATCGTCGACGAATGCCTGGGGCTGGTTGCCCCCCTGGCCGACAAGCGCGATATCCAGTTGGGCCACATCGGGCTGGCAGGGGCGATGGTGCGGGCCGACCGCATGCGGCTCAAGCAGGTGCTGCTCAACCTGCTCGCCAATGCCATCAAATACAACCGAGACGGCGGCAGCGTGCGTCTCGATGTGCGGCCTGAAGGTGCCGACCGGCTGCGTATCCGGGTCACCGACACCGGCCCGGGCATCCCCGCCGCACGCATGGCGGAACTGTTTCAGCCCTTCAGCCGTCTCGATGCCGAAGGCAGCGACATCGAAGGCACCGGCATTGGCTTGACCATCACCCGGCGCATTGTCGAGATGATGGGCGGCTCGGTGGGGGTTGAAAGCGAGGTTGGCGTGGGCAGCACGTTCTGGATCGAGCTGCCGCTCGAATCCATGGCCGACATTGCCGGGGATCACGAGGGCGTGGCAGGCGATAACACCACGCTGGCACAGCGCATCGATGCGGCGCAGCACATCGTGCTCTACATCGAGGACAACCCGTCCAACATCAAGCTGGTGGCGCAGATCCTCGGCCGTCACCCGCACATCCACCTGCTCACCGCCCATACCCCGGAACTGGGCATCGAACTGGCGCTGGCGCGCCATCCCGAGTTGATCCTGCTCGACATCAACATGACGGGCATGGATGGCTACCAGGTGCTGGAGATATTCAAGGCTGACGCACGCCTGCGAGCCATTCCGGTGGTTGCGGTGACTGCCAATGCCATGACGCGCGATATCGAGCGCGGCCTGGCGGCGGGATTTACCGACTATCTCACCAAGCCGCTGGATATTGGGCGTTTCCACAAGATCGTGGATGCCCTGCTTAAATCCCCTGCCAGGGATTCATGAGCACAGCACAGGTCTAAACATGAATCAACAATCGGACAACGACGCGTCCAATCTGGCAAGGTTCGGACCGGATGTGTTCCGCCGGCTCGCCGACACGTCGGCCGATGGCATTGGCATTGGCATTGGCATTGGCATTGGCATTGGCATTGGCATGGCGCGGCTCGACAGCCGGATCATCTACGCCACCACCCTGCGGCGCTTGTTTGAACTGCCCGACGCAAGCGAATTGAATGAACACGCTTTTTACGACTATTGCCCGCCCGCCGCGCGGCGGGCTTCGGTGGTTACCTGGCCAAGCCGATAAACGTAACCCGTTTCCTTGAATCAATTGACCGCTGCTTGACCTGCTGCACGGAGAACAAAGCATGAGCCCATGGCCCAACAATGAATGCATCCTCATCGTCGATGACGAGCCGGCCAACCTCAAGCTGCTGGACAGGATGCTGGGGGGGCAGGGTTACCAGAACCTGGTGCTGGTGGAAGATCCGCGCGAGGTTGTCGACCGCTACTGGACGGTGCGGCCCGATCTGATCCTGCTCGACATCAACATGCCGCACCTGGACGGCTACCAGGTGATGGAACAGTTGAAGGCGCTGAACGACCCGCTGCTGCCGCCCATCGTCATCCTCACCGCCCAGCACGGCAAGGACTATCTGCTGCGGGCGCTGGCCGCCGGCGCCCGCGATTTCATCGGCAAGCCCTTCGACCGCAACGAATTGCTGATGCGGGTGCGTAATTTGCTGGACGCGCAACGGGCCCACCGCCTGGTGCATGACCAGAAGACCGTGCTGGAGGACATGGTGCGGGCACGCACCGATGAACTGCATCGCACCCGCCTGCAGGTGGTGCAGCGGCTCGGCATGGCGGCGGAGTACCGCGACGAGGAAACCGGCAACCACATCCTGCGCATGAGCCACAGTTGCGCGCTGCTCGCGCGCGCTGCCGGCTGGACCGAGTCGGGGTGCGATCTGATCCTCAATGCCAGCCCGATGCACGACATCGGCAAAATCGGCATCCCCGACGCCATCATGCTCAAGCCGGGCAAGTTCGAGCCGCACGAATGGGAAATCATGAAGACCCATGCCGCCATCGGCGGCAAACTGCTTGAGGGCGACGATTCCACCCTCATGCGCATGGCGCGTGAAATTGCCATCACCCATCATGAAAAATGGGACGGCAGCGGCTATCCCAATGGCTTGGTGGGCGAGGCGATTCCGCAGTCCGGGCGCATCGCGGCGCTGGCCGACGTGTTCGACGCGCTGACTTCGGTGCGCCCTTACAAAAAGGCCTGGACAGTTGAAGCGGCGGTGGGGCACATCGAGGAAAACAGCGGCAAGCATTTCGACCCCAACCTGGTCGAGGTCTTCCTGCGCGAGTTGCCCGGCATTGAGGCCATCCGTGAACGCTTTGCCGAACCGGATGACGGCAGGGACCAGGCGGGAAGGGCTCAGCCATCATAGTCCCCGTGAGCGGGGTGGCCGGGCAAAGAAAAACCCCGGCCGTTTCCGGTCGGGGTTTGGTGTTGGTGGAGCCGGGGGGAATCGAACCCCCGTCCGCAAGCCCTCTACAGATAGTTCTACATACTTAGTCCGGTGATTTGGTTTTAAGCTTGATCACGCCCGCCGAACAGGCTGGATTTCGCCGAGTCGCCTTGGATTTAGCACCTACCCAAGCGACCCGGATAAGCGCGATTTCATGAAAATTAACTCACTGCCGGGTTGCCCCGACCTAGCCCATGAACAGGCTAGTGTGAGTCCTGGACCTTAAGCGGCCAGGGCGTAGTTTTCGTCGTTTGCGACTAAAGTTTTTCAGTTGGATTTACGAGGTGCTCTGACCCTCGGTATGCCCTACGCTGCTTTGCGACCCACGTCGAAGCCAGGTCGGCCCCCATGTGTTGCTGCAACAAGTGTACTGCATTGAGGGAGGTGCGGCGGGAAAGTTCCAGCCGTGGGGGAAATTTCTGCGGGGCGCCTTACCGCACGAAGGGCAAGGGATCGTGCGCGACCGCTACCGTCACCATGTAGCCGAACACCAGCAGGGCGGCGATCCAGGCAGCGATGCGCTGGCCGCGGGTTTTTCCGCGCTTCAGCGCGATGGTGCCGAGCACGATGTAGGCGATCAGGGCGAAGAGCTTGGCGCTGAGCCAGCCGTGCACCAGCGGGTATTGCTGGATCAGCACGGCCAGCCCGATGCCGCTGGCCAGCAGCAGGGTGTCGTTGACGTGCGGCACGATGCGCACCCAGCGTGCCTGCAGCCGGGGGGAATCCACCATCATCCAGAAGCCGCGCAGCAGGAACAGCGCCAGCGTGATGGCAATGGTGGCGAGATGCAGGTTCTTGAGGATCAGATGGCTCATTGTTCAGGCGAGGAAGTCGAGGGTCTCGGCCGGGTGGCGGATTTGCGCGTGGGCGCCCCAGGTGTGCGGTTCGTCGCTGGCGTCGAGGTAGCCCCAGGCGGCGACCAGCGCCGGCATGGCGGCGGCGCGCGCGGCCTCGATGTCGCGCTCGGCGTCACCCAGGTACAGGCACTGCGCCGGGGTGGCGCCGCACAGTTCGGCGGCGGCCAGCATGGGCGCCGGATGCGGCTTGGGCTGCGGGCAGGTGTCGCCGGAAACGATGCAGGCGGCGCGCTCGGCAAGGTCGAGGATGGACATCAGGGGCTCGGTGAAGCGCGCCGGCTTGTTGGTGACGACGCCCCATTTCAGCCCGCGCTGCTCCAGTTCGGCCAACAGCTCGAGAATGCCGGGGAAGGGCCGCGAATG
This sequence comes from Thiobacillus sp., assembly GCA_049697615.1. Lineage (GTDB taxonomy): Bacteria > Pseudomonadota > Gammaproteobacteria > Burkholderiales > Thiobacillaceae > Thiobacillus. Next base: position 29,575 of record JBAVWB010000113.1, read on the forward strand.
GCGGCAGATGTTGTCGGCGTAGAGCTGCAGGAACTCCTCGCGCATGGAGGCGAAGCGCGGGTCGTCGGGGTGCAGGTCGAAGCCGACGCCCAGGAGGCCGCGCGCGCCGTGCGAGGCC
>JBAVWB010000114.1:0-2219 GCA_049697615.1 Thiobacillus sp.
CTGCACGTCGACACAGCCGCGTGCGACGCCGCCGTAGCCGCGGCTGACCACGCCTGGGCGATGGCCCTGGGCGCGCAAATGGTTCACCAGCCAGATCACCAGGGGGGTCTTGCCGCTGCCGCCGGCGGTGATGTTGCCGACCACGATCACCGGCACGCCGACCGCGACCGAAGCCAGCCAGCCGCGGTGGTACGCCAGGCGGCGCAGCCCGGACACGATGGCAAACAAGAGGGAGAGCGGCGAGAGCAGCAGGGTGAGCACGCCGGTGCGCGCCCACAGGTTTTGCCGGGACGACATGGTCGCGCCCGCTTAAGGCGCGGTTTGGGTGGCGAAGGTAATGCGGGACAGCCCGACCCGGCGCGCCGCTTCCATCACGTTCACCACCGACTGATGCGAGGCCAGCGCATCGGCATTGATCATCACCACCGGATCGGTCAGGTCGCCAGCAGCCTGCTTCAGCGCAGCGGCCAGTTCGTCGACCGAGGCCTCGCCGATGGCGTTGCTGTCGATCTGGTAGCGGCCGTTTTCAGCCACCGCCACTTCGATCTGCTTGGGCTGATTCGGGGTCTGCTCGGCGCTGCTGGTGGGCAGGTTGATCTTGAGTTCGGCAAAGCGCGCGTAGGTGGTGGTCACCGCAAGGAAGATCACGATGACGAGCAGGATGTCGATAAACGGAATCAGGTTGATTTCCGGATAGTCTTCCCGGCGGCCTCTTCTGAAATTCATGTGGCTGATTTACTTCCGGTCGCCGTGGACAATTTCCACCAGCTTGATCGCCTGCTGCTCCATGTCGACCACCAGCGATTCGACCTTGGCGCGGAAAAATCGATAGAAAATCATCGCCGGAATCGCCACGATCAGGCCGAACGCCGTGTTGTACAAGGCAATCGAGATGCCGTGCGCCAACTGGCCGGGATTGGTGCCGCCGGCGGTCTGGGCGCCGAAGATTTCGATCATGCCGATGACGGTGCCCAGGAGACCGAGCAGCGGCGCCATGCTGGCAATGGTGCCCAGCGAGGTCAGAAAGCGGTCGAGTTCGTGGGTGACGGCGCGCCCGGATTCCTCGATCGATTCCTTCATGATCTCGCGCGAGTTGTGGGCGTTCTTCAATGCGGTCGCGAAAATTCGCCCCATTGGCGAACCGTCGGTCAGTTGCGTGATGAGCTCCTGAGTGACGCCGCGTTCCTGATAGGTCTTGATGGTTTCGAGCAGCAGGCTGGCGGGTGCCACTTCTTTCGTACGCAAGCTGTAGGCGCGTTCGATGATGATGGCCACGGCGACGACAGACGCCAGAATCAACGGCCAGATCGGCCAACCGGCCGCCTCAATGATGGCAAGCACTGGATACCACTCCCAAAAAAACAACAGACGAAATGTAGCGCCCGGGTGGCTGTTTGGGCAAGCACCAATTGCTCGGGCGTCATTTTTATTGGGGCAGCAGAGTTCTCCACAATTGATGTGGATAAGTCTGTGAGGAACTGCCCCCCAGAGTCTCCAAACGCCCGCCCACAAAGGGAAAACGGCTTCGGCTCAAAAAGTAACCAAATCGTTTTGTGTATATAAAACATAGAGTTACAAAATCATAACTATCGTCAATAGGGTAGAGAAATTTTTTTTATGAAAATCCCGTGACTGTGCATGAACCATGCCCGATCAGAACCCGTTATCCTGCACGCCATGGAATTTTCGGACTATCCCCCCGACAGCACACCCGCCCTGCCCGTGCTCACCGTCAGCGAACTCAACCGCATGGCTCGACGCGCGCTGGAGTCGCAGTTGCCGCTGCTGTGGGTGGAGGGCGAGGTTTCCAACTTCATGCGTGCCGCTTCCGGCCACTGGTATTTTTCCCTGAAGGATGCGAATGCGCAGGTGCGCTGCGTGATGTTCCGCGGCCGCAACCAGTTCGCCGATTTCACCCCGGCCAACGGCGACCACGTCGAGATCCGCGCCCTGCCCTCGCTGTACGAGGCGCGCGGCGAGTTCCAGCTTGGCGCCGAGGCGATCCGCCGCGCCGGCGCCGGGCGGCTGTATGAAGCTTTTCTCAAATTGAAGGCGAAGCTGGAAGCCGAAGGCCTGTTCGACCCGGCGAAGAAGCGCGCCCTGCCCCGTTTTCCGCGCTGCGTCGGCATCGTCACCTCGCCCCAGGCGGCGGCGCTGCACGACGTACTGACCGCGCTTTCGCGGCGCATGCCGGGCCTGCCGGTAATCCTCTATCCCAC
>JBAVWB010000115.1:0-8557 GCA_049697615.1 Thiobacillus sp.
AATGCCGCAGAATATTCGGTGCGCAGGTGCGCGTGATCGACGGCCGCATCGGCACCCGCAAACGCCCCTCCACCCTGATCGACCTCACAACCGGAACCGTCCTTCGCCCCTGATGTCTGCCACCGCTATCGATACCGCCTCCATCAAAACCTATCTGCTCGACCTGCAGGCGCGCATCGTCGCCGCGCTCGAAACCGCCGACGGCCTGCCCTTCCGCACCGATTCCTGGGAGCGTTCCCCCACCCCGCCCTCCCCCCAGATGGGAGAGGGAGACAAGGCTGAGCCTGCCTTCAATGGCGGCGGCGGCATCTCGCGTCTGATCGAAGAAGGCAATGTACTGGAGCGCGGCGGGGTGAATTTCTCGCACGTGCTCGGCAGCCAACTGCCGCCGTCGGCCAGCGCGCACCGCCCCGAACTCGCCGGTCGGCGCTGGGAGGCGATGGGCGTCTCGCTGGTGCTGCACCCAAGAAATCCCTACGCGCCGACGGTGCACATGAACGTGCGCTGCTTTGTCGCGATGAAGGACGGCGAGGACCCGGTGTGGTGGTTCGGCGGCGGCATGGATCTGACGCCCTATTACGGCCATGAGGAAGACGCCCGCCACTTTCACGCCACCTGCAAGGCCGCGCTCGATCCCTTCGGCACCGACCTGCATCCGCGCTTCAAGGCCTGGTGCGACACCTACTTTTTCCTCAAGCACCGCAACGAGCCGCGCGGCATCGGCGGCGTGTTCTTCGACGACTTTTCAGAAGGCGGCTTCGACCACGCGTTCGGCATGACGCAAAGCGTGGGCGACGCCTTCCTCGCCGCCTACCTACCAATTCTGGAACGCCGCAAGGGCATCAAATACGGCGAACGCGAGCGCGACTTCCAGGCCTACCGGCGCGGCCGCTATGTCGAATTCAACCTGGTGTACGACCGCGGCACCCTGTTCGGCCTGCAGTCGGGCGGGCGCACCGAATCGATTCTGATGTCGCTGCCGCCGATCGTGAAATGGCGCTACGACTGGCATCCTGAACCCGGCACGCCCGAGGCGCAGCTCTACACCGATTATCTGACCGCGCGCGACTGGGTCTAGCGGTGCGTAAATTTCCGCGTCGCATTCTCATCGGCTTCGGCATTCTGCTGCTGACCCTCGGACTGGTCGGGATCATCGCCTGGGAACTGGTGTCGTCGGCACTGGAAGCCAAATACCTCGCCAAGACCGCGCAGAAGATGACCTGGGAAATCCGGCCGGGGCCGTCCGACCGCATCCGCTATCCGGGTCAGGGGCCCTATGACATCCGTCTCGGCTACAGCAAGCTGCCGGATTATCTGGCGCGACTGGACAAGGCCGGCTGGCAGATCGACCGCCAGGCCAAGATCAGCCCGCAGATGACGCGTGCCGACGATCTGGGTCTGTTCCTGCCCTATCACGAGAAAGACCAGGCCGGCTTGAGCCTGCGCGACAGCGACGGCAAGCCGCTGTATCGGGCGCAGTACCCGACGCAGGGATACGACCGTTTTGAAGACATCCCCAAGGTACTGGTGGATGCCCTGCTCCATGTCGAGAACCGCGAACTGCTGACCGAACAGTACCCCACCCGCAACCCGGCCGTGGAATGGGACCGCTTGGCGCAGGCGCTGCTGGAAAAGGGCATCAGCCTGGTCGACGCCAACCGCAACGTGCCGGGCGGCAGCACCCTGCCGACGCAGATCGAAAAATACCGCCACTCACCGGAAGGCCTGACCAGCAGCATGGGTGCGAAGCTGCGCCAGATGGGCACCGCCAGCCTGCGCGCCTATCTGGACGGCACCAACACGCTGCCGATGCGCAAGAAGACGGTGACGGCCTATCTCAACACCGTGCCCCTTTCCGCCGCACCGCGATTCGGCGAGGTCAACGGCATCGGCGACGGGCTGTGGGCGTGGTATGGACTCGACCTCGACGACATCAACAAGACGCTGGCGAGAAAGCCGCGCGCCAAGGACACCGCCTATGCCAGCGCGCTGAAGCATGCGCTGTCGCTGATCGTGGCGGAACGCCGTCCCTCGTATTATCTGGCCGCCAACCGCAAGGCGCTCGACGCGCTGACCGACGACCATCTCGACCTGCTGGCCAGCGCCAACCTGATTTCGCGCGAAATGGCCGACCTCGCCAAGCAGGTCAGGCTGCGCTCGACCAGCCAGCGCACCGATCCGCCGCCGCCGCGCTTCGTCGACCAGAAGGCCATCAATGCGCAGCGCATCCGCGTCGCCGCGCTGCTGGGCGAACCGCGCCTGTACGATCTCGACCGGCTCGATCTGCAGGTCGACACCACGATCAACCAGCCGGCGCAGAAAATCGTCAGCCAGTACCTGCAAAGCCTGGCCAAACCCGAAGCCGCCGCCGCATCGGGCCTGATCGGCCATCGCCTGCTGCAGCCCGGCAACCCCCTGGGCGAAGTGATCTACAGCTTCACGCTGTACGAAAAAACGCCGCAGGGCAATCTGCTGCGCGTCCAGGCCGACAACCTCAACCAGCCCTTCGACATCAACAGCCAGGCACGGCTCGACCTCGGCTCCACCGCCAAGCTGCGCACCCTGGTCACCTACCTGGAAATCATCGCGCGGCTGCATGACGAATACCGCAAGCTCGATGACGCCGCGCTCATGCAGAATGCGCAGCCGCGGCGCGATGTGCTGGCGCAGTGGGTGGCCGAGCGTCTCGTCGCGAATCGCAACGAGACGCTGACGATCACGCTGGATGCGGCGATGAACCGTCCCTATTCCGCCACGCCGGAACCCTTCTTCACCGGCGGCGGCGTGCACCACTTCGCCAACTTCGACGTCAAGGATAACACCCGCGTGATGGACGTATGGGAAGCCACGAAGAACTCGGTCAACCTGGTGTACATCCGCATCATGCGCGACATCGTCCGCCACTACGCCAGCAGCACCCCGGGGGCGGCGGCGCGCATCCTGGACGACGCCAGCAACCCGATGCGGGACACCTATCTCGCCCGCTTCGTCGATCGGGAAGGCCGCGTCTACATCAGCCGTTTTTACCATCGCCACAAGCATTCCAGCGCGGCGCAGATGGCGGGCGATCTCTACGCCCGCATCGGCCTCAACCCGCGCCGGTTTGCCGCTGTGTTCCGCTATCTGGAACCCCGGGCGAACCTGGATGAATTTGCACAGGCCCTGCACACCCATGTTCCGGCCAGCACCAGCCTCGGCCCCAAAACGATCGAATCGCTGTACCAGGCCCATTCGATGGAAGCCTACAGCCTGACCGACCGCGGCTACATCACGCAGATTCACCCGCTGGAGCTGTGGGTGGTGAAAACCCTGCGCGCGGCACCCAAAACCGACCTCGGCACCCTGTATGAATCCGGCGCGGGGGTGCGCCTCGAAGTCTACGACTGGCTGTTCAGCACCAGCCGCAAGAATGCGCAGGACATCCGCATCCAGTCGCTATTGGAGGTCGAGGCCTTCGACCGCCTGCTGGTCGACTGGAAACGCCTGGGTTACCCGTTCGACAACATCACGCCGTCCTACGCCACTGCGATCGGCAGCTCGGGCGACCGCCCCGCTGCACTGGCTGAACTGATGAGCATCCTGATCAACGATGGCGTGCGGGTGCCGCTGACCAGCCTTGCCGGCCTGCATTTTGCGGCCAACACGCCCTACGACACCCGCCTGTCGCCGAAGCCGGCCAAGGGCGAGCGCCTGATGCCGGCCGAAGTCGCAAAGACGGTGCGGCGGGCGCTGGCCCGGGTGGTGGAATCCGGCACCGCCGTGCGGCTGGCCGGCGCGCTCAAGGCGTCAGACGGGCAGCCGCTCACGCTCGGCGGCAAGACCGGTACCGGCGACCATCGCTTCGAACGCTACGGCAAGGGCGGCCAGCTGCTCGAATCGCGCGTGGTCAACCGCACCGCCACGTTTGTCTTCTACCTGGGCGACCATCACTTCGGCACGCTGACGGCCCTGGTGCAGGGCGAGCAGGCCGGACAATTCGGCTATACCAGCTCGCTCACCGCGCAGATGCTGAAAACCCTGCTGCCGCAACTGCAGCCGCATCTGAACCTGCCGCCGCCGCCACCGCCCAAGCCTGCGCCCGGCGCGGTGCCGGAGGCAGCACCGGTTGTTGCACCCCGCGCGCCGATGCCGGAAAAACCCGATGGCGCCACCAGCCAGGCCGATCCGCCAGTCAAGCAGCCGGCGCCGACCCAGGGCGGCTTCCCCGAAAACCTTGAGCCGAGCGTGGTGGTGCCGGTTCCGGCCACCCCGTCGGTGCCGGATTCCGCCACCGAAACGCCGATGCCGTGAACCCGGGACACGGCATCGCACTCAAATCGGATATGCTGAAAAGCAGTTCTTTTACCTTCCGGACATGAAAGACAACATCCAGCCCCTGATCCAGCACACGCCCGCCGACGCCGGCAATGTCAGCATTCCGGCATTGCGGGTGCTGTCGGAGATCACCACCAGCCTGTCGACCGACTCCAACGTCGAACAGCTGCTGGGGCGCTTTCTGTCGACCATGATCCGGCTGGCCGGCGCGCAGGCCGGCGCGGTGCGCGTCATCACCGACGACCGCACCCACCTGCGGCTGATCAGTTCGGTCGGCCTGCCGGCCCACCTGGTCGAGCACGAGAATCTGGTCAGCGTCGACTGCGGCGTGTGCGGCAAGGCCGCGCGCGAGGTGACGGTCAGCAGCTGGAACAACGTCGCCTTCTGCAAGCGCCAGGCCAACGATCCCTATTTCAGCGACACCTGCAACACCGTGGTGGCAGTGCCGCTGATGCACAAGAACCAGGTGATGGGCGTCTACAACCTGTTCCTGGAAGAAGGCCACGTCGTCCCCGAGGACGTGCGCCTGCTGTTCCGCTCGATCAGCGAGCACCTCGGCATCGCGCTGGAAAACGCCCGGCTCACGCGCGAGAACATGCGCATCTCGCTGATGAACGAGCGCCAGATGCTGGCCAACCAGATTCACGATTCGCTCGCGCAGACGCTGGCCTACGCCAAGATGCGGCTCACCGTATTGAGCGACGCGATGCGCCACGAGGACTATCCCAAGGCCAACCGCTACCTCGGCGACGTCGAGGAAGCCGTCGACCTCGCCTACGCCGATCTGCGCGACCTCATCACCCAGTACCGCGACCGCATCAACCCGCGCGGCCTGGTGCCGGCGATCCAGGAACTGGCCAAGAGCTTCCGCAAGAAGGCCAATGCCGACGTCGATTTCCTCAACCTGGTGCAGGACGTCTCGCTCACGCCCGACGAGGAAATCCAGGTCTTCCACATCATCCAGGAATCGCTCTACAACATCGCCAAGCACGCCCGCGCGCGCCACGTCGTCATCACCTTCGACCTGGAAAACGGCCAGTACATCGTCAACGTCGCCGACGACGGCGTCGGCGTGCAGAAGAAAAAGGACGAATCGTCCACCATGGGCAAGAGCTTCGGGCTGACGATCATGCGCGAGCGCGCCGCCAAGCTCGACGGCAAGCTCATCGTGGAGTCGCGCCCCGCCGGCGGCACCGTCATCCGCCTGGTCTTTCCCCAGCGCAAGAGCGAGCACACCGCATGAGCAACACCCGCATCATCCTCGTCGACGACCACACCCTGTTCCGCAAGGGCCTGGCCGAACTGCTCGAACAAAGCGGCGAGATCGAAGTCACCGCCTTCACCGGCAAGCCGGACGAAGTCGAGATGCTGCTGCGCGCGCACCGCCCCGACGTCCTCATCCTCGACCTCAACATGCCCGGCACCGACGGCATCACCCTGATGCAGCAGCTGCGTGCCGACGGCTTCGACCTGCCCGTCCTCATCCTCACCCTCTCCGAAGCCGAAGACGACCTCGCGCGCGCGCTGCGCGCCGGCGCCAACGGTTATCTCCTGAAGAGCATGGAGCCAGACGAAGTCGTCGACGCCATCCTGCGCGCCCAGCGCGGCGAAACCGTCGTCGCCCCCGCCATGACCGCCAAGCTGGTCAACCTGTACGACAAGAAAGGCCAGGACGCCGGCTCCCTGCTCGACGCCCTGACCCCGCGCGAACGCGAAATCCTCACCCACCTGTCGCGCGGCGAGTCCAACAAGGCCATCGCCCGCACCCTCGACATCAGCCACGACACCGTCAAGCTGCACGTGCGGCATATCCTCGCCAAGCTGAACCTGTCATCGCGGGTGGAGGCGGCGGTGTTTGCGGTGGAGCATCGGGTGGCGCCGGGGGGGCGTGAGGGGCGGTAGGCAATCTTGGTATTGCGTCTCGACAAGAACACTATCGGGACTCATGGCCGCATTCAGGCCAACAGCTTAGAGGAAGCACAGCAGGTGTGTTCTCGTTTGGAATACGCGCCCGCTAACAAAAACCGGGCGCAATTAGATCAAAGGGTTAACGTGAAATCTGACGCGTTATGCACCTTTGGTGTTTCTGGATAGACACCTATTCAGGTGCCTACTTAACGTTGGGTGCCACGGAGACAGATGTGAATCTTGCACAAGCACAAAACTCCTCAACAGCATTTTATCTGGCATATCAGCGGTGTTTGGAACAGCGGCCACTAGCCAATGGCCAAGTGCAATTTCTAGCAGTCCCGGCGATTGTTTGCGCCGCATTCTCTATCGAGCTTGGCCTCAAGTCCCTTGTGTTACGAGCAGGCGGGGCAGCTTCAGGCCATAAACTTAAAGAGCTGTTTGGTGCATTGAAGCCTTCTACTCAACAATTTATCGTTGCGGCAGTTGGCCTCGCGAGGCCTGAGTTTGATTCTTCTCTGGAAGCGGCAAGCAATACTTTTGTTGAGTGGCGATATGTTTATGAACAAGAGTCTGCAAATGCCGACATTGAGTTTCTTTCAAAGCTGTCAGAGGCAACGCAAAATGCAATCGCTTCATAAAGCGACACCCAACACGGCGCTCAATCTCGCTCCCTTTGGTCGCTGGACGCTGCGCGATAAAGCCGCGTAGCGCCGGTAGCTCCACGTTAGAGCCCAATACCAAATGCTAGACGCAGTGTTTAACTTCCTCTTCGAAGTAATTGCTTTTCATCTTGGGCGGTTTTATCTTTTGGCGCTTACGCTTGGCCGTTTTAATCCGAGCATAGGCGACCGAAGTCAGCCGCTCGTGAGCCTTTTTGGTGGCCTGGTCACTCTCGCATTGCTCGTCGGCATTGCCATATGGATAAACCCATCTTGAGTTGCACAAATGGGCTCAAACTCCTTCATCCCGAACTGACACCCTCTCCCGCCATCCAGCCTCGCCCTACGACCACACCCCCGGCCGCGTCGTAAAGCTGTCCAGCACCCGCAGGTAGCTGGCGCGCGCGACCACCGAGGGGTCGGGCAGGTTCTGCTGGCTCATGCTGCCCTTCAGCTGGGCGACCGATTCGTATTCCTTTTCCTCCATCCAGTTCTGCATCGCCGCCAGGATTTCGGTGAGCTTGCCGGGCCCGTGCTTCAGCAGGCAGGACGCGAGATGCACGACGTCGGCACCGGCCAACAAGAGCTTCAGCGCCTCGCTTTCGCTGTGGACGCCGCCGGTGGCGGCCAGCGTCAGGCGGGTGCGGCCGTGCAGAATGGCGATCCAGCGGATGCGCAGCAGCGCTTCCTCGGCGGTGGATAGATGCAACTGGTCGGTCATGCGCAGTGTGTCGAGGTCGATGTCGGGCTGGTAGAAGCGGTTGAACAGCGCGATGCCCTGCGCGCCGGCATGTTCGAGCTGCTGCACGAAATGCGGCAGCGAGGAGAAGAAGGGCGACAGCTTCATCACGATTGGCAGGCTCACCGCGCGGCGCAATTCGATGAGCAGGCTGAGATAGCGCGCCTCCACCGATTCGCCGGAATGCCGGGCACTGGCGGCGACGTGGTAGACGTTGAGCTCCAGCGCATCGGCGCCGGCCTGCTCCAGCGCGCGGCCCAGCTCCACCCAGCCCGAGGGCGACACGCCGTTGAGGCTGGCCACCACGGGGATTTCGAGGCGGCGCTTGAGCTGATGCAGGTGCGAAAGATAGCGGTCGAGCCCGCCCTGGAATTCGCCGGCATCGGGCAGAAAGCTGTCCGCCTCGGCGTGCCCGAGATCGGCATGCAGCAGAAAGCGGTCGAGCATCGCATCCTCCGCGTGCAGTTCCTCCTCGAACAGCGAATACATCACCAGCGCGGCGGCGCCCGCATCCTCCAGCCTCAGCGCGGTGTCGAAATCGCGCGACAGCGGCGAGGCCGAAGGCACCAGCGGGTTCTTGAGCTTGAGGCCGAGGTAGTCGGTGGAGAGGTCGATCATGTCAGGCTTCCTTTTTGGGTTCGTCGGCATGGCCTTGTGCCAGCGCCTGATACGTCTTGAAGCGCTGCTCGGCGTCCTGTTGCGCCTGCTCGAGGAAACGCTGCGCGGCTTCGGGGTGGCTGCGCGCGAGCATGGCGAAACGGGTTTCGGATTCCATGAAGGCCTTGATCGGCTGGCTGGGGGCGGCGGAATCGAGCTTGAAGGGGTTGCCGCCCGCCTCGGCCAGGCGCGGGTCGAAGCGGATGAGTGGCCAGTGCCCGCTCTTCACCGCCAGTTCCTGCTGGCGCTGGTTGTAGCGCATGTCGTAGCCGTGGGC
>JBAVWB010000116.1:0-19649 GCA_049697615.1 Thiobacillus sp.
CCGGGCGGATCAGCGGCAAAGGTGTCTGAGCCCCGCTCACCTTCGAAATACAAACAAAGCGGGGCGAGTTCTTTGCCGCCCGTCCGGCAGGCTCGATTTCCGGGGTTTCGGGGATGAGCGGGGTCGCTTTTTCTTTGGTTACTTACTTTTGGCGAGACAAAAGAAAGTGACTAGCCGCCGGGCTACCCCCGGCCAATGGACCTCAGCCAGCCACAAACCCCACAACTCGGTCGTGCTCCGCGCCAAACCAAAGACCGGATTGCTTCGGCGCCACGCCCCTCGCAATGAACGGCGCCCGGGACCTATTCAGGGCTTCCTTATAGCGCCAGTTCTTCCTTCGACTGCAGGATCGCCTGCGCCAGCCGCAGGCCGCTTTCCCACGCACGCTCGACGCCCACCCCGGCAATGCCGTCGCCGATCAGGGCGACCCGGTTTTCGCGATCGCCCAGCCAGAATCCTTCCGTCGCGGTTTCCGGACGGGCGTACCGCCACAGGTGGGAGGCTTCGATCTCGACCGGCCACGGCAGCCCGAGCAGGCCCATCAGGGCGGAGGCGGCGCGGTTGCTGGCTTCCATCTCGGAGGCTTCGAGGTAGGTTTCGGCAAACTCATGGCTGCTGTGCACCGCCCACAAGCCTTCGCCACCCGAGGTCTGGCGCACCGCCAGATTCAGCAGATGGTCGTCGAACTTGATGACGTCCGCCGCGGGGCCGCCCTCCCAGCGCATCAGGAAGGACCAGATCGGGCGATAGCGCACTTTACCCAGCCCCTCGCGCAGCAAGGGCAGCGCGTCGAGCAGGGGAATGGCCTGCGGGGTGGGCACGCTGCAGATCACGCAGTCGTAGTCGCCCAATATCCGGCCGTCCTCCAGAATGATCGTGCGCGGCTGCAGGGCGACCACGCGCGACAGGGTGTGCAGACGCGCGGTGCCCATTACGTGGCGCACCAGTTGCGAAGGCTCGATGGTGGGCCGGTAATGGTTCTGCAACTGCGCCTGCGCCCACGAGATGGTGGCGCGCCCCTGCCAGATGTCGCCCCGCACCGGGGCCAGCCAGCCTTGGCGCACCCACTCGCGCAACTGGCTGCGGAAGGGGTCGCGCTTGGCCGAAATGAAAGGCGAACCCAGCGTGGCCCAGCCCTGTTCCATGCGTCGGGTCGAGAGGCGCCCGCCTGCGCCGCGGGACTTGTCGAACACGTCCACTTCCCAGCCGGCTGCAGCGAGCGTGCCGGCGCAACTGGCGCCCGCGATGCCCGCCCCGACGATGCCTGCCCTGAATGTTTTCATTGCTGTTTACCCTTGTCCGTGAACCTGAGGCGGCGTCTTTGTGTTGAGTGAAGACCGCCTGATTGCAGGTTGAACTCTATCAGTAAATTCTTAAGTGCCGATGCAATGACCCTGACCCGGCCAATGGTGTCCGGCTCAGGACAATCGTTTTTGCATGGCGATGTGCGGAATGCCGGCCTCTTCATATTCGCCCCCCACCGCGACAAAACCCGCGCGGGCATAAAACGCTGCCGCATGGGTTTGCGCGCTGAGCCTGAGCGTGTCGTGCCCGCGTGCCTGCGCCGCCTCGATAACGGCCGCCAGCAGGGCACGGCCGACGCCGTGTCCGCGCCATACAGGCAGCACCGCCATGCGGCCGATATGGCCGTCGGGCAGCAGGCGGGCGCAGCCGATGGGCTGGTCCGCGTGGTCGATGACCAGGAAATGCAGCGACCCGGCATCGTCGGCGTCCCATTCCAGTTCTTCAGGCACGCCCTGCTCGTCGATGAACACCGTGCGCCGAACCTGCGACAGTCGGTCCTGCTCGTGCGCCCAGTCGGTGATCAGGATGCTGAAGTCAGGCATGCCCGGCCTGCAGGGTGAAGCGATGCGCGGCGCGGCGTCCGCGGTCGGCGCGAATGCCGCGCAGCACCGCGAGGCCAGCGACGAAGTAGGTGCCGGTGATCAGGAGCGCTTGGCGGTGGTCGTTCGCGGTCAGCCAACTGGTTGCGCCATAGGTCAGCGGTCCGGCGATCGAAGCCAGCTTCACCGCCAGCCCCCACAGGCCGAAGAACTCCGCCTGATGCGCGGGCGGCGCCAGCAGCCCGACCATGGCACGCCCCGCCGACTGCGAGGCGCCCATGCACAGCCCGGCGAGGTTGGCGGCGACCCAGAACATGCGCTCGTCGGGCGCCGCCCAGGCCAGCAGCACCATCGCGATCCAGCCGCCGAGCGTCAGCGCGATCGCCGTCACGTGGCCGATGCGGTCCTGCACGTGGCCGAAGGCAAACGCGCCGAGCGCCGCAGTGATGTTGACCACCAGCACCAGCACGATGGTCCGCTGGGTGTCGAAGTGGAACACCTGGCTGGCATAGATCGCCGCCAGCGTGATGACCGCCTGGATGCCGGCCTGGTACAGCACGGTGCAGAGCAGGAAGCGCTTGAGGTCGGGAAGCTGGCTCAAATGGCCGAGGGTGTAGCGCACCTGCCGCCAGGCGTTGCGCGGGGTGTGGCAGGCCTGCGGGGCAGCGCGCTCGCGCAGCATCAGGAGCGTCGGCAGGCTAGCCAAGAGGAAAATCGCGGCGGTGATCAGCATCGCCACCGGCACGAAAGCGGCGGCGCCCTGCCCCCGGCCCTGTGCCCAGCCGATGTAGGCGAGGCTGGCGCCGAGCGACACCAGTCCGCCGACGTATCCCAGCGACCAGCCCCAGCCCGAGACCCGACCAAGCGCGCGCGGTCGCGCCAGTTCGGGCAGGAAGGCGGCGATGAGGTTTTCGCCGGTGCCGAAGAAATAGTTGGACAGGATGAGCGCCGCGATCGCCAGCACCAGCGCGCCCGGCGCAGCAAAGTACAAGGCGGCGGTGAAGCCGACGCAGCCCAGGGTGGTGAGCCACAGCCCTTTTTTCTTGCTGGCGTGGGCGTCGGCCCAGGCGCCGATCAGCGGTGCGGTCAGCATCACCAGCGCATAGGACACCGACAGGGCCAGCGTCCAGGCGAAGGTCGCCCAGGCGGCGTTGCCGGCGACCACCGCGACGAAATAGGCGCCGAACACCGCGGTGATGACGACCGTGGTGTAGCCCGAATTGGCGAAGTCGTACATCGCCCAAGCCCACACTTCACGCTTGGCGACCCCGGGCTGCAGCAGCCTCGCCTTCACTCAGTTGCGCCCTCGGCCTCGGCCTGCTGCTGCAGCGCCCACATGTGGGCGTACACGCCGTTCTGCGCCAGGAGGTCGGGATGGCGGCCGCGTTCGACAATGCGCCCGCCTTCCATCACCAGGATCTCGTCGGCCTCGACCACGGTCGACAGGCGGTGCGCGATGATGAGGCTGGTGCGGCCGCGCGCGATTTCCAGCAACTCGCCCTGGATGGCCTTTTCGGTCTTGGTGTCGAGCGCGGACGTGGCCTCGTCGAGGATGAGAATGGCCGGGTTCTTCAACAGCGTCCGCGCAATCGCCACGCGCTGTTTCTCGCCGCCCGACAGCTTCAGCCCGCGCTCGCCCACGACGGTGTCCCAGCCCTGCGGCAGCGATTCGATGAAATGCAGGATATGTGCGGCGCGCGCGGCTTCGATCACCTCTTCCCGCGTCGCGTCCGGCCGGCCGTAGGCGATGTTGTAGTAGATGCTGTCGTTGAACAGCACGGTGTCCTGCGGCACCACGCCGATGGCGGCGCGCAGGCTGTCCTGCGTGACATGGCGGAGGTCCTGGCCGTCGATGGCGATGCTGCCAGCGTTGACGTCGTAGAAGCGGAACAGCAGGCGGGCGAGCGTCGACTTGCCGGCGCCGCTGGCGCCCACCGCCGCCACCGTCTTGCCGGCGGGAATGGTGAAGCTGACCTCATGCAGGATGGGGCGATCGGCGTTGTAGGCAAAGCTCACGTTCTCGAATTTCACTGCGCCGGCGACGACATCCAGTTCGCGCGCGTCCTTCGCATCCTCGACCTCGCGCGGCCGCTGCATCAGCGCGAACATGCGCTCGACGTCGGTGATCGACTCCTTGATCTGGCGGTACATCACGCCGAGAAAACTCAGCGGCTGGAACATCTGCAGCAGGAAGGCGTTGACCATCACCAGATCGCCCAGGGTCAGCGTGCCCTCGACCACGCCGGCGGCGGCGCGCAGCACCATCAGCGTCACGCCGATCGCGATGACGCCTGCCTGCGCGGCATTGAGATAGCCCAGCGAGCGCTGCGACTTCAGCGCCATCTCCTCCCACTCGACGAGGCTCGTGTCGTAGCGCTGGGCCTCGTATTGCTCGTTGCCGAAGTACTTCACGGTCTCGTAGTTCAAGAGGCTGTCGATGGCGCGGCCATAGGCTTCGGAGTCGAGCGTGTTGGCGCGGCGCACGAACTGGGTGCGCCATTCGGTGATGGTGACGGTGAAGCCGATGTAGGCCGCCAGCGTCACCAGGGTCAGCACGCCGAACACCCAGTCGAGCTTGACGAACAGGATGCCGGCGACCAGCAGGATTTCCAGCACCGTCGGGGTGATGCGGAACAGCAGATAGCCGACCAGGCTCGACAGCGCGCGGGCACCGCGCTCGATGTCGCGGGTGATGCCGCCGGTCTGCCGTTCGAGATGGAATCTCAGCGACAGCGCGTGCAGGTGCTTGAACACCGCCATGCTGATGCGGCGCATCGCGCGCTGGGTGACCTTGGCAAAGATCACGTCGCGCAGGTCGGCGAAGGTGGTGCTGGCGAAGCGCAGCACGCCGTAGGTGAGGATCAGCGCGAGCGGCACCACCAGTTCGGGACGCGGCTGGTCGAGCGCATCGATGATTTCCTTCAGCACCAGCGGCACCGCCACCGAGGCCAGCTTGGCGCCGACCAGCAGCGCCAGCGCCAGCAGCACGCGGCCACGGAATTCCCACAGATAGGGAAACAGGCGGCCGAGGGAACGCAGGCTGGGGTCGCCGGGCGGCGGCGGGGCGGTATGGGAATGAACGGCTGGATGCATTAGCTTAGGGTGGCCATCAGGTCGGGTAGAATCTCGTTTTTGCTTTTCCCGATTTTACGTCCACGCACGGCCGATGCCGACGGGGACGGCTTATTTAATGACGCTCTACGGCATCCCCAACTGCACCACCGTCAAGAAAGCGCGCGCCTGGCTCGCCGAACACGGCCACGACGTGCCCTTCCACGACTTCAAGAAACAGGGCGTCGACGCGGCGTGGCTGCGCGAGGTGATCAAGCAGACCGGCTGGCAGGCGCTGCTCAACACCCGCGGCACCACCTGGCGCAAGCTGGGCGATGCTGAAAAGGAAGCGGCCGGCAACGAAGCCGGCGCGATGGCCCTGATGATTTCCCAGTCCAGCGTGATCAAGCGCCCGGTGCTGGAACGCGACGGCCGCTACCACCTCGGCTTTGCCGAAGAACAATACGAAGCCCTATTCGGAGCCTGATGCTGCATGGCCAATGAAACGCTCGAGGAAGCAATCCTCGCCAACGAAACCGTCGCGCTTGCAGTCGAACTGCTCAAGCGCAAATCCCTGACGCCCGACGACGCCGGCTGCCACGATCTGATCGCTGCGCGGCTGCAGGCATGCGGCTTTCACATCGAGCGCCACTGCCACAACGGCGTCGACAACTTGTGGGCGCGCAAGGGTGCGGCGTCTCCCGTGGTCTGCTTCGCCGGCCACACCGACGTGGTGCCGACCGGCCCCCTGGATCAATGGCTGTCCGACCCCTTCGAGCCGACGCTGCGCGACGGAAAACTGTACGCGCGGGGCGCCGCCGACATGAAAACCTCGGACGCGGCCTTCGTCACCGCCACCGAACGCTTTCTCGCCGCGCATCCCGATCACGCCGGTTCGATCGCCTTCCTGCTAACTTCGGACGAGGAAGGCCCCGCCACCGACGGCACGGTGAAGGTGGTCGAGGCCTTGCGCGCGCGCGGCGAGCTGCTCGACTACTGCATCGTCGGCGAGCCCACCAGCGCCGCAGAATTCGGCGACACCATCAAGAACGGCCGCCGCGGCTCGCTCTCGGGCACGCTGCGCGTCAAGGGCGTGCAGGGCCACATCGCCTACCCGCATCTGGCCAAGAACCCGATCCATCTGGCCGCGCCGGCGATCGCCGAACTCGCCGACACCATGTGGGACGAGGGCAATGCCTGGTTCCCGCCGACCACCTGGCAGATTTCCAATATCCACGGCGGTACCGGCGCCAGCAACGTCATCCCCGGCGTGGTCGAGATCCAGTTCAATTTCCGCTACTCCACCGCCAGCACCGCCGAAGGCCTGATGGACGCGATGAACGAGATCCTCGACAGCCACGGCCTCGACTACGAGATCGACTGGAACCTGTCGGGCCGCCCCTTCCTCACCCCGCGCGGTCCGCTGTGCGACACCCTCTCCGACGCGATCCGCGAAGTGACCGGCCTCACCCCCGAGCTGTCCACCACCGGCGGCACCTCGGACGGCCGTTTCATCGCCGACATCTGCCGCGAGGTGGTCGAGTTCGGTCCGTTGAACAGCAGCATCCACAAGCTGAACGAACACGTCGCGCTGGAGAACATCGAGCAGCTGGCGGCGGTTTATCAAAAGACGCTGGAAAAGCTGCTGACCTGAAAATCGATATCATCCGCGAAGGACGCGAAGGAACGCGAAGAAGAACAGAACCAGAAAAGAACCTGTCAAAATCGTTTGCGCATTGATGGTCGCTGAATTGCATCAACAGTAATCTGGCCTGGATTTTTATTTGCTTCTTGTTTTTTGCTTCGCGTTCCTTCGCGTCCTTCGCGGATAAAGGCACTTGAATGAAACATTTCGACGACACCGAATCTCTCATCACCGTACGCGACTGGCTGCGTTTCGCCGTGTCGCGCTTCAACGAGGCCCAGCTGTTCTTCGGCCACGGCTCGGACAACGCGTTCGACGAAGCGGCCTATCTGATCCTGCACACCCTGCATCTGCCGCTCGACCGGCTGGAGCCCTTTCTCGACGCCAGCCTGACGCATGGCGAATCGGAGGAAGTGCAGGCGGTGATCGAGCGCCGGGTGCGCGATCGCATCCCTGCTGCCTACCTGACGCACGAGGCCTGGCTGGGGGCGCACCGTTTCTATGTCGACGAGCGCGTGATCGTGCCGCGCTCCTTCATCGCCGAACTGCTGCCGGAACAACTGGCGCCGTGGGTGGAAAATCCGGACGAGGTCACGCGCGCGCTCGACCTGTGTACCGGCTCGGGCTGCCTCGCCATCCTGGCGGCGCTGGCCTTCCCGAATGCCGAGGTCGATGCGGTGGACCTGTCGAAAGATGCGCTGGACGTCGCCGCGAAGAACGTCGCCGAGTATGGGCTCGCGGATCGCGTGGAATTGATTGAGTCGGACCTGTTCGCGGCGCTGGACGGCCGCACCTACGACGTGATCCTCAGCAACCCGCCCTACGTGAACGCCGAATCGGTGGCCGCACTGCCGCCGGAGTACCAGGCGGAACCGGCGCTGGCGCTGGGGTCAGGCGAGGACGGCCTGGACGCCACGCGGCAGATTCTCGCTGCGGCCAAGGCCCACCTCAATCCCGGCGGCCTGCTGGTGGTGGAGATCGGCCACAACCGCGACGCCCTCGAAGCGGCCTACCCTGCCCTGCCCTTTACCTGGCTCGATACCGAGGGCGGCGACCAGTTCGTCTTCATGCTGCGGCGCGAAGACCTGTAGACCATTTCATCCTTTCAGACTGCTCGCGATCATCGCGGCCACTCGCTGCGCCGCAGCATGAACCTCGAGCCCCGCCTCGTCTCCCGGCAGCACCGAACCGATCCCGATTCCGTACAGGTCCAGCCGGGAGGGCAGGCTGCGGAGTTCACGTGCCAGCGACAGCGCGTCCAGCACGCCGAAGCCATGCGTGGACAAGCCTTTCGTGTAGCGCGGCCAGTCCTTCTGATCGAAGCGCCGGATGCCGCCGGCAGGGCCGCTTCCCTGCATGGCGTCGACCAGGATCACCCAGGCGGCGTTGTCCAGCAGCGGAATCAGGCCGGCGCCCGGCCGGTCCAGCTTTTCAATGAGAATCCCTGCATCGCACTGCACGCCAACTGCCCGCAGGGCATCGATGGTCAGCCACCCTGCCTGGTCGTCGCCGGACGGCGAGCCGATGCCGAAAATGCACACGCTGTTCATCCGCGATCGACGTTCATGCGCAGGAAATGCGTGGCGCAGGAAATGCAGGGATCGTAATTGCGGATGACTTGTTCGCAGTACAGGCGCAGTGCGTCGTCCGGCTGGTCGAGCCCGAAGTTCAGCAGCGACAGCCGCAGGTCCTCCTCGATGCGCGCCTGGTTCTGGCTGGTCGGCGGCACGATGCGCGCGTTGAGCACGCGGCCTTCGTCGTCCATTTCGTAGCGGTGCCACAACAGGCCGCGCGGCGCCTCGGTGCAGCCGGTGGCGACGCCGGCGCGCGGAGTGACTGGCACCCAGGGCGAGTCGGGCACGTGGTAGGCGTCGAGCAGGCGCAGCGCTTCGTGCAGGGCGAGCAGGATTTCCACCGCACGCGCGACCAGGCTGTGGAACAGGTTGCGGCTCGGCAGCACGACGCCGGTCTCGGCCAGCAGGGTCCTGACCCGTTCGGGCAGGCGCGCGTGGTTGAGGTTGAGGCGCGCCAACGGGCCGACCAGATAGGGCTGGCCGTGATAGTGACTGAAAAGCGCAGTGGAATGGGGTTCGTGGTGTTCGGCGAAGTGCGTGTCGAAGGCATCGGCGCCGATCAGCAGGCCGTCGCTGGTTGCGATGTCGCCGGCCTCGATGGCGTAGTCGCTCGGGTGCCGCATGGCGACGGAGAAGAAGGCCTGAGCATCCTGCGGCATCGGAATGCCGGCCGCCCAGCGGATCAGCGCCTCGGCTTCGGGCACAGCGGCGCGCAGCTTTTCCCGAATCTTGCGAACTCGAGCCAGCGACGGCGCGCCATGAAAACCGCCGATGCGCACGCCCACCGGATGCACCGAGCGGGCGCCGAACAGGTCCATCAGCTCGTTGCCCAGCGCCTGGATGCGCAGGCCCCGTCTCACTTCCTGCGGTGCAATCTTCGCCAGTTCGATGGCGCTGTTGCAGCCGAAGAAATCCGGCGCCGCCAGGAGGTGGATGTGCAGGCTGTGGCTCTGGATCCATTCGCCGCAGTAGAACACCCGGCGCATGTCGCGCGCCCACGGACTGAGTTCGACGCCGAACAGCCTTTCCAGTGCCTGCGCCGCGGTGACCTGGTAAGCCACCGGGCAGATGCCGCAGATGCGCGCCACCAGATCGGGAATCTCGGTGTAAAGGCGGCCTTCGAGAAATTTCTCGAAGAAGCGCGGCGGCTCGAAGATGCGCAGGCGCAGTTCGGTGATGGCGCCGTCGTCGATGCGCAGGTCGAGCGCGCCCTCGCCTTCCACCCGCGCGAGCACGGGCACGTGGATCGCCACGGTGCGCTTCTGTTCACTCATTGCTGCGGACCCTGATCTTGTCGGTGGCGGCGAGAAATACCGGCGCCTGGCTGTTGATCGACTGGAAGCGCTGGATGACGGCCTGCGGCGTCAGCCCCAGGCTTTTGAACTGCGCCGCCAGCGCGTCGGTGTTGGCGTTTTCCGCCGGGCCGTAGCAGCCGTAGCAGTCGCGGCCGAGGCTGGGGCACAGCGCGCCGCAGCCGGCCCGCGTCACCGGTCCCATGCAGGCGATGCCGCGCGTGACCATCACGCAGGGGTGGCCCTGGCGCTTGCATTCGGTGCACACCTTGTCGGCGTTGTCGCGCGGCGCCACCCCGAGCAGCAGGGCGTTCACCACCTGGACAATCTGAGCGCCGCTGACCGGGCAGCCCCACAGTTCAAAGTCCACCTTCACGTGGCTGGAAATCGGCGTCGAGCATTCCAGGCTGGCAATCGCCTCGGGGTGGCTGTAGATCTGCGTGACCCATTGCGCGCCGAACACGCCGTTGCGCAGGGCCTGGATGCCGCCCGAGGTGGCGCAGGCGCCGATGGCGATCAAGAGGCGGCTGTGCTCGCGGACATGCCGGATGCGCTCGAGGTCTTCCAGTGTCGACACGCTGCCTTCGACAAACGCGACATCCACACCGGACTCCGGATCGAGCGGCCCGGCTTCGGCGAAATGCACCAGCTCGACCCGTTCGGCCAGCGTGAGCAGATCCTCGCCCAGATTCAGGAAGGCGAGCTGGCAGCCGTCGCAGGAACTGAACTTGTGCACGGCCACGCGCGGTTTCTGAATCTTCGTCATCAGAAGCCCCGGTGTGCCAGCAAGGTCTTGGCCTCGCCCCAGTTGAACACCGGACCGTCGCGGCAGACGAAGGCGCCGCCGAACTGGCAATGGCCGCAGCGGCCTACCGCGCACTGCATGTTGCGCTCCATGCTCAGGTACAGGCTCGATTCTGGCAGGCCGCGCATCAGCAGATGTTCGGCGGTGACGCGCATCATGCCTTCCGGCCCGCACATCATCGCCACCGCACGCGCCGGGTTGAAGCGGGCGAGATCGAACAACCCGGTCACCCGCCCGACATGCCAGGGCCACAGCGCAGCGCCCTCGTCGGCCGCCACCAGCACCTGGGTATCCGGCAACTTCGCCCAGCAGTCGTATTGCTCGCGCCAGATCAGGTCGTCGGCGTGCTTCACCCCCTGGATGATGACCAGCTTGCCGAAGCGCTCGCGCCGCCGCAGCACGTAATGAATCACCGACACCGCCGGCGCGCAGCCGAGCCCGCCGGTTACCAGCACGACGTCGCGCCCGCCCATCTCCTGGAGCGGCCAGCCGCGCCCGAACGGCCCGCGCAAGCCGACGCGGTCGCCGGGCTGCAGTGCCGCCAATCCGTGGGTGACGCGGCCCACCGCGCGGATGGTGTGGCCGATGCCATCCCGGTCTTCCGGGTCGGACATGATTGAAATCGGCACCTCGCCGACGCCGTAGAGATACAGCATGTTGAACTGGCCGGGCGCGAAGCGGTAGGCCGCCTGCGCCGCTGCATCGTCGAGGCGCAGTCCAAGCGTGAAGATGCTGGGTGATTCCTGGGTGCGCGCCACCACCGTGGCGGCGTGCGGCGCGCCGGAATCGATCGTGTGCGGCGCATTCATGGCTGAACCCCGCCTGCCGTCAAGGCG
Organism: Thiobacillus sp.; assembly: GCA_049697615.1. GTDB lineage: Bacteria > Pseudomonadota > Gammaproteobacteria > Burkholderiales > Thiobacillaceae > Thiobacillus. Next base: position 11,048 of record JBAVWB010000116.1, read on the forward strand.
GCGACTTCCTCGGTCAGATCGATGCCCACCGGGCACCAGGCGATGCAGCGGCCGCAGCCGACGCAGCCGCTGCGGCCGAACTGGTCGTGCCAGGTGGCAAGCTTGTGGGTGAGCCACTGCCGGTAGCGACTCTTGATGTCGGACCGCACGTTGAATCCGTGCAAATGGCCGTGTGTCTCGCCGAAGCAGGAATCCCAGATCCGCTCATGCTGGCTGGTCTCGCCGTCGAGCGCGGGTTCGTCGATCTCGGCATGGCAGAAGCAGGTGGGGCATACCGCGGTGCAGTTGCCGCAGGCAAGGCAGCGCGCCGCCACCTCGTCCCAGCGGGGGTGTTCCAGTCGGCTCATCAGGGTGTCGCGCAGATTGCGGGCGGGCAGGCTGCGCGTCTGCGTGGCGGCAGCGGCCTCGCCCTGTAGTCGGGCCGTTTCGTTCTGCTGCAACGTGGCAGGCGACAGATTCAATGCATCGAGCACCGCCTGGCCCTTGTCGCTGCCCGCTTCGATCACGAAACCGTCAGCCAGTTCGGCCAGCGCCAGATCGTGGCCCGCAGTCGGAGTCGGACCGTCGCCGGTGGAGGCGCAGAAGCAGGTCGCTGCCGGCTCGGCGCATTGCACCGCAACCAGAAACAGCGCTGCGCGTCGTTGCGCGTAATGCGCGTCGCGCCTGCCTTCGCGCAGGAAATGGGCGTCCTGCAAGGCCAGCGCAGCGAGGTCGCAGGCGCGCACGCCGATGATGGCCTGCTTGGGAACAACCGGCAGCATGGCGGCAAACTGCAGCCTGCCCGCCGCGTCACGCTCAACGCGCCACAGCGATTCCTTCGCTGCAAACACCTGCGGCTTGATTGCCTGCGGGCCATTGGCCCAGGCGAAATAGCGGTGATGGGGATCCTGCGTCACCCGATAGCGGCCCGGTTCCTGTTCGGCCTGCAGGCCGCGCTGCAGGCCATCCGGCGCGTCGAGTTCGCGCATGACGATGGCACCGTTCTCCAGGGCCGGCCCCAGACATTGATAGCCCAGTTGCATGAGCCGGTCCACCAGCTCAGGCAACTGGGCAAGCGGTAGAAATCCGGCGGGGTCGGAATGGGGACGCATGCTTGACAGTGTATGCACAAAGACACGCAGCGAACAGACCTTGGCTTTGTTCCCGCACGGAGCGTCATTCCAGTGAAAAAATCCCTGCGGGGGTGTTCGCTATAATGGCGCTTTCTGCAGAGATGAAGGAGCATGCAATGCAGCAGCAACTCGATGTGTTTATCGCCTCCCTGAGCACTTTCTGGACACAGCTCGCTGGCTTTGTACCGCAGTTGCTGGCAGCCCTGCTGCTGCTGTTCGTCGGCTGGCTGCTCGCCAATGTGGTGCGCACCGGTGTGATGAAGCTGCTCGACGTGCTGAAATTCGACACGCTCGCCGAAAAGACCGGAATCGAGGCCTTCCTCAAGCAGGGCAATCTGGACGTGTCGCTGTCGAAGCTGCTCTCCAGGCTGGCCTACTGGGTCATCATCTTCATCGTCGTCGTCACCGTGGCCAACAGCCTGGGCCTGCACATGGTCGCCGAGCTGTTCAACAAGGTGGTGCTCTACATTCCCAACATCATCGTCGCCATCCTGGTGCTGGTGTTCGGCGTGCTGGTGGCGCGCTTCGTCAACCGCATGGCCTTCGCCTACCTCAACAACATCGGCGTGCAGGGCGCGCTGACCATCAGCACGCTGGCGGAATATGGCGTGATCATCTTCGTGGTGTTCGTTGCACTGGAACAGCTGGAGATCGGTACCAACCTGCTCACTGCCGCCTTCCAGATCGGCTTCGGCGCAATCGGCCTGGCGTTTGCGCTGGCGTTCGGGCTGGGCGGCCGCGAATGGGCCGCCGGCGTGATCAAGAAAATGACTGAAAAGTAAGCTGAATCCGGCGGGCCCGCCGGATTCAGCGCATCAACGCATGCGCGGCTTGCGGGTGTGCTTGTCCGGCACGCCGCGCATCTGGCGGCGCGGGGTCGGCGCCATGCCCGCCCATTCCATCACGCGTGCCACCAGATCGTCGTCGAGTTCCATTTTCTGCCCGCGGCGCAATTGCGGCGGCAGCACGATCGGGCCGAAACGGATGCGGGTCAGGCGCGACACCGTCAGGCCGAAATGTTCGAACAGCCGCCGCACTTCGCGCTTGCGGCCTTCCTTGATGATGACGCGATACCAGCGGTTGGCGCCCTCGCCGCCTGCGGCGAAGCAGCTTTGCAGCTGCGCCGGGCCGTCGTCGAGTTCCACCCCGGCCAGCAAAGCTGCAATCATGTCCTCGGTCAGCTCGCCCAGCACCCGCACCGCATATTCACGCTCGACTTCGAAGCGCGGGTGCATCAGCTGGTTGGCCAGTTCTCCGTCGGTGGTGAAGATCATCAGGCCGTCGGTGTTGTAGTCCAGCCGGCCGATGGAAATCCACTTGGCGCCGCGCAGCTTGGGCAGCGCATCGAACACGGTCGCACGGCCCTTGGGGTCGTCGCGGGTGACGATCTCGCCTTCCGACTTGTGGTAGATCAGGATGCGGGTGCGCTTTTCATCGAAGCGCAGATAGATGCGGCGGCCGCTGACCTTGACGATGTCGCGCGGCCCGACCTTGCTGCCGATCGTGGCCGTCTCGCCGTTGACCTGCACGCGGCCCTCGGCAATCCACTCCTCCATTTCGCGGCGCGAACCGAGGCCGGCCGAGGCCAGCGCTTTTTGCAGGCGCTCGCTTGCGGGCTCGGGGGCGATCGCCTGTTGCAGGCGGCTCGCTGCACGCCCCATGGGGGCTGTCGGCGAACGGCGGATGGGAGAGGACGGGGGGCGGGCCATATTCAGGTGATCTCGGTTGCAGCAGCGACGCGGGCGGTTTCGATCACCGCGCCGAACGTCTGGGGGACGTCATTGTCCAGCAATTCGCCGCGCAATTCAGGAATTAATGCAGTTTCGTCGGGGGTGACCAGGTTTCCGAGCTCTTCCAGCGGCGGCAGTTCGGACAGCGTGACCAGCCCCAGATCGCTGAGGAAATTCCCGGTGGTGCCGAACAGCGTGGGGCGCCCCGGCACGTCGCGATGGCCGATGGCCTCGATCCAGCCACGTTCTTCCAGCGTCTTGATGATGTTGGGATTGACCGAGACGCCGCGGATGTCCTCGATGTCGCCGCGCGTCACCGGCTGGCGGTAGGCGATGATGGCCAGCGTTTCCAGCACCGCGCGCGAGTAGCGCGGCGGCTTCTCGTTCTTCAGCCGCGACAGCCAGGGCTGCATTTCGGCGCGCGTCTGGAAGCGCCAGCCGTCGGCCACCTGCACCAGTTCCACGCCGCGGCCGTGCCACTGCGCGCGCAGTTCGTCCAGTGCGCGGCGCAGCACCTCGTTGGCCAGGCTTTGTTCGGATGACTCCTGCTCGAACATGCGCTTGAGGTCGGCCAGCGACAGCGGCTCAACCGCCGCCAGCAAGGCGGCTTCCAGCACCAGCTTCAAATCGTCGGGGTGGTCATTCGGTTGCAGATTCATGGAGCTTCACGTAGATGGGGGCAAACGGCTCGGCCTGCGTCACGTCGAGCAGGGTTTCCTTGGTCAGTTCCAGCACCGCGAGGAAGGTGACCACGAGTTCATGCACGGTCGACGCATCCGGGAACAGGTCCTTGAATTCCATGAACTCGCCGGGCGTCAGGCGCTTCAGGATGCGGCTCATGTGTTCGCGGATCGACAGTTCCTGGCGGCCGATGCGATGGTGGGTGCGGTTCTTCGCCCGCGACAGGATCGCCAGCCAGGCGGCGGCCAGTTCCTCGGGGTGGATGCTCGGCAGGTGCCTGGCCGCCGCCGGCAGGAACACGCTGACCGTGTCGAAGTCGCGCCCGGCCTGCGGCATGGCGTCGAGATGCTGGCCGGCGAGCTTCATCTGCTCGTATTCCAGCAGGCGGCGCACCAGTTCGGCACGCGGATCGTCGCCCTCGCCGGCTTCCTCGGCCTGCTCGCGGCGCGGCAGCAGCATGCGCGACTTGATGTCGATCAGCATCGCCGCCATCAGCAGATATTCCGCCGCCAGCTCCAGCCGGGTGGCGCGCGCAGCCTCGACGTAGGCCATGTACTGCTTGGTCAGCGCCGCCATCGGGATGTCCAGCACGTCCAGGTTCTGGCGCCGGATCAGGTAGAGCAGCAGGTCGAGCGGGCCCTCGAAGGCTTCGAGAAAGACCTCGAGCGCATCCGGCGGGATATACAAATCCTGCGGAAGTTCGGTCAGCAACTCGCCGCGCACCTTGATGACGGGTGCGGGGGGCGTATCGGGGAACGGTGCGCTAATAAGCTCGACAGCATTCATGGCATCATTTTACCTGATGGTGCCTCTACCCCCTCGTTCCCGCGAAAGCGGGAATGGCCCACCCGGGAAGCACTGATTTAACACCAGTGCAAAACACCACATATATCAGGCGTTGCCGCATAGCGGGCCACAGAAGCGTCGTGCCCAAGCATGACTCGCCGGAACGGAGGGGATGCAAAGCGGACGGTGCGTGTCGAAAATTTTTACACCCCAATATTGAGACTCGACACAAAGCATTGATTTAATGGGTATTTATTTACTGGAACAGAACATGCTTTTAGATAAAAACCATCAGCCACGTAAGGAATTAAAAATGAAACGCACTTTACTCGCGGTTCTGCCGTCTTTTTCCAACGCCAGGGCGATGAGCTACGGGGCGGCTCTATTCCTTGGCTTGCTGGGGAGCGCTACATCAAGCTCAGCCACGGTGCTGACTGCGACAAACTCATCCTGGAAAATAACGGCGAGCGCGCCCAGTGCAGCTGACTGGAATAGCAACGCCGCGTTCGACGATTCCACGTGGCAATCCGCCACCGAGCTTTCCAGTTGGCCCGGTTACGCGGCAAAGGTCATTTGGAGTTCAGGCGGGCAGTATTCCCAGACCGAGACACAGGTTTGGGCCAGGGCCATTTTCAATCTCGGCACGCTTCCGCTGTCCGCTTTCCTCAACGGCGGTTTCGACGACGACGGCGACCTCTTCATCAACGGCATCCTGGTGGTTAGTAACCAAAACGGAATCGCTGATAACTTCTTGAATATTGATGTTATGCCGTACCTGTCGACGGGGAACAATCTCATCGCGTTCACCGCCACGGACAACTTCCTCGATTGGGGGTACAACCACGGTGCTGCCGTACAGGTTGACGCCACTTTCGCGCAGGTACCCGAGCCTGCCACCCTCGCCCTGCTAGGGCTGGGCCTGGCCGGCCTAGGGCTGATGCGTCGCCACACAGCTTGATCACGCTGAGCGCAGGATAAAAAACGGCGGCTACGGTCGCCGTTTTTTTTGCAGTCACATCGTGTGCCACCCCCATCTGGCGTGACCCGATTTCCGAGCATCATCTGACCCGGAGCCAGTCATGCCCAACATCTCCAATGCGGCCGCTCTGGCCGAGTGACACGATGGTAAGCCTGTTGTCACCCGCATTCCTCGGCATGGAAGAGACGCCGCTTTCCGTCATGTTGATGTTGTTTTCTTCTGTGTTCTTTGTGTCGCTGTGGCTCAACTACTTTTCTTAGGCTAATTGATCCTGCCCAAACACCACCGCCGCCACGTCCTGATACCGCTTCGCAAAATGCACCGTCATCCCTTCGCGGATATGCTCGGGCAGCTTGTCGAAGTCGCGCCGGTTGGCATCGGGCAGGATCAGTTCGCTGATGCCGACGCGGCGCGCGGCGATGACCTTCTCGCGGATGCCGCCGACCGGCAGCACCTTCCCGGTCAGGGTCAGTTCGCCGGTCATCGCCAGCGGACGTGGGATTTTCCGGTTTTTCGCCAGCGACAGCAGCGCGGTGGCCATGGTGACGCCGGCGCTGGGGCCATCCTTGGGGGTGGCGCCTTCGGGCACGTGCAAATGGACGAAGCCCTTGTCGAAGAAGGTGGTGTCCGCGCCATAGGCTTTCAGGTGCGAGGCGACGTAGCTGTAGGCGATCTCGGCCGATTCCTTCATCACCTCGCCCAGCTTGCCGGTGAGCTTGAAGCCGCGGTTCAGGGTGTGAACACGGGTCGCCTCGACCGGCAGCGTGGCGCCGCCCATCGAGGTCCACGCGAGACCGGTGACCACGCCGACGCCGCTCATCGGCTTTTCGCGGCTGAACACGGGCTTGTCGAGGTAGGCCTCGACTTCCTTGACGCCGATCCTGATCGGCGTGGCCGCGCCGCCGAGGATCTTCACCACGGCCTTCCTCGCCACCCGCCCCAGCTGCTTTTCCAGGTTGCGCACGCCGGCTTCTCGCGCGTAGCCCTCGATGACGTGGCGGATCGCGCCTTCGCTGATGGCGAGCTGGTTCTTCTTCAGTCCGGCCCGCTCCAGCACGCGCGGCCACAGGTGGTGCCTGGTGATCGCGATCTTTTCCTCGGTGATGTAGCCCGACAGGCGGATGACTTCCATCCGGTCGAGCAGCGCCGACGGAATCGAGAAATCGTTCGCGGTGCAGATGAACAGCGCCTTGGACAGGTCGAAGCGCACGTCGAGGTAATGGTCGAGGAAGTCGGCGTTCTGCTCGGGGTCGAGCACTTCCAGCAAGGCGGATGCCGGGTCGCCCTGAAAGCTGGCGCCGATCTTGTCGATCTCGTCGAGCATGATGACCGGGTTGGCCGAGCCGACTTCCTTCAGCGCCTGCACGAACTTGCCGGGCATGGCGCCGATGTAGGTGCGGCGATGGCCCTTGATTTCCGCCTCGTCGCGCATGCCGCCGACCGAAAAGCGGTAGAACTTGCGTCCCAGCGCCTCGGCGATGGATTTTCCGATCGAGGTCTTGCCGACGCCGGGCGGCCCGATCAGCAGCAGGATCGAGCCCGCCATTTCGCCGCGCATGGCGCCGACGGCGAGGAACTCGATGATGCGCTCTTTGACATCATCCAGCCCGTCGTGATCGCGGTCGAGAATGAGGCGCGCGCGTTCGAGGTCGATCTTGTCCTGGGTGTGCACGCCCCACGGCAGCACGGTCAGCCAGTCAAGATAGTTGCGGGTGACGGTGTATTCCGGCGAGCCGGTCTCCAGCAGGGAGAGCTTGTGCATCTCCTCGTCGATGCGCTTTTTCGCAGGCGCTGGCAGCGTCAGTTGGGCGATGCGCTCGTTGAAGGTGTCGAGTTCGGCGGTCTTGTCGTCCTTGGCAATGCCCAGTTCTTTTTGAATGGCCTTCAACTGTTGGCGCAGGAAGAACTCGCGCTGCTGCTCGGTCATCTTCTCGTCGACCTTTTCGCGGATGTCCGACTGCAGGCGCGCGACGTCGAGCTCCTTCTTCAGCAGCACCAGCACCTTTTCCATGCGCTTTTTCAGGCTGAAGGCCTCCAGCACATCCTGCAATGCCTGTTTGGAAGCCGTGGTGAGGCTGGCGGCAAAGTCGGTCAGCCGCGAGGGCTCGTTCGGCCCGAAGCGGTTGAGGAAGAACTTCAGCTCTTCCGAATACAGCGGATTGAGCGGCAGCAGGTCCTTGATGGTGTTGATGATGGCGATGGAATAGGCGCGGATTTCCTCCGAATCCGGCTTTCCGGTCTCGTTGGGATACTCGACCCTGACCTTGTAGGGCGCCGTCTCGGACAGCCACTCGACGATGCGGAAGCGCCGCGTGCCTTCTGCGATGAACTGCATCTTGCCGTCGGTCCGTACCGGATGATGAATCCGCACCACGGTGCCAATGCTGCGGAAATCCGCCCGCTTGACGTCGTCGGTGTTGTCGGGCTTGACCACCACCAGGCCCACCATGTGGTGTGCGGTCTCGCCGATGGCCTCGACCGTCGGCAGCCACGGCGCCTCGTTCATCAAGAGCGGCAGGGTTTGCGCCGGGAAAAACGGCTTTTCGGTCAGCGGCAGCAGGTAAAGTTCGGCCGGCAGCGCCGGGGAGGCCGGCAACTGGCGGTCGTTGGAAATGACTTCGCCTTCCAGTGCAGAATCATTGGTCATGGTTCGGGGTTCTAGATCCGGAAGTCAGGACTTAGAAGTATCGGGGCTATCCGCCCGATTTCAAGGCGGGCCGGGTTTGGGCGGGACGGGTATTTCCTCAACCGTATCCGGCAGGCCGGACAGGATCATCAGTTCGACCCGGCGATTGCGCGCACGCCCTTCGGCGGTGTCGTTGGGGGCAATCGGCACGCTCGCCTCGCGCCCGATGGCAAGCAGCCGCTCGGGCGCAATGCCGTTGTCGGCCAGCAGGCGCACCACGCTGCTGGCCCGAACCGCCGACAATTCCCAGTTGGAGGCGAACAGCGAATTGCTGATCGGCACGATATCGGTATGTCCGGTGACTTCCAGCTTGAACGGTTCGTTCTTCAGGGTGTCCGCCACCGCACGCAGCGCCGTCAGAGATTGCGGCTCCAGTTCGGCGTGACCCGGTTCGAACAGGACATTCGCGTTGATTTCGATGCTGACGCCGCGGCGGCTCTGCGTCACCCGAACCTTGCCCTCCTTGACCAGCGGCCCCATCACGTCGAGCAGGCTGCTCGCCACCTCGGTCATGTGCATCTGCTCTTCGATCGCCTGCTGCTGTTTCAGGGTGCGCTGCCTGACTTCGGGCGGCAGCGTGTCTGGCGTCAGTTGCGGCACCGGGGCCTCGCTCGAAGACGCCTTGCCG
>JBAVWB010000117.1:0-15093 GCA_049697615.1 Thiobacillus sp.
GCACGGTCGTCGGGCAGGACCGCAGCGAGATCGGGCAGCAGCGCCAGGGTGTCGCGTAGGCCGGAGAGATCGCGCGGCCGCGCGTTTTTCAGTGCGATGCGGCCGCTGATGCGCTCGACGTCGGCGCAGCTTTTCAGCAGGCGGGTGAGCGTGGCGGCGGTGTCGGGAAACTCGGCCAGCACGCCGATGGCGTCGCGCCGCCGGGTCAGGATTTCACGGTCGCGCAGCGGATGGTGCAGCCAGTGCCTGAGCAAGCGTGTCCCCATTCCGGTGGCGGTGGTGTCGAGCACAGACAGCAGCGTGGGCGCCGCTTCGCCGCGCAGGGTTTCGGTGAGTTCCAGATTGCGCCGGGTGGCGGCGTCCAGTTGCACGAAGTCGCTGTCGCGCTCGGCGCGGATCGACTGGATGTGCGGCAGCGCGGTGCGCTGGGTGGTCTGGATGTAGTCGAGCAGGGCGCCTGCGGCGGCAATCGCCAGAGGCAGGTCGGCCACGCCGAATCCGGCGAGATCACGGCTGCCGAACTGCTGCGCCAGCCGGTTCTGCGCGCCGGCCGTATCGAACTGCCACGGCGCCAGCCGGCGCACCGCGCAAGGCGCGGCGTTGAGGGCAAAGTCATCGGGCGCCAGGATTTCCGCCGGCCGGATGCGTGAAAGGAGGGCGGGCAGGGCAGTGGCGTCGACTTCGGTAACCTGGAAACGCCCGGCGGCAAGATTGATCCAGGCCACGCCGACGGTTTCTGTTCCCGGAGCGATGGCCAGAATCAGCGTGTCGCGCGTCTCGTCCAGCAGACCGGAATCGGTCAGCGTGCCCGGCGTGACGATGCGCGCCACCTGCCGGTCGACCGGGCCTTTGGATGTTGCAGGATCACCCACCTGCTCGGCGATCACCACCGATTCGCCCAGCTTCAGGAGCCGCGCCAGGTACTGCTCGGCGCTGTGATAGGGCACGCCGGCCATCTTGATCGGGCTTCCGGCCGACGCGCCGCGCGTGGTGAGCGTGATGTTCAGCAGCCGCGCCGCCTTTTCGGCGTCGTCGTAGAACAGTTCGTAGAAGTCGCCCATGCGGTAGAACAGCAGCATGTCGGGATGCTGCGCCTTGATGCCCAGGTACTGCTGCATCATCGGCGTGTGGGCAGTGGGCTCCTTGGCGATCGACATGGACGGACGGGCGTCGGGATCAGACCTTCAGTTCGGGTGGCAGGTGCGGGGCGATGACCTGCAGCATCTGCGAGAAGATTTTCGGAGTGGCGGCGACGATGTTGCCGGATTCCAGGAAGCCTTCGTCGCCCATGAAATTGCCGACCAGGGCGCCGGATTCCTGCGCGATCAGGCTGCCGGCGGCGAGGTCCCAGGGCTGCAGGTGCATTTCCCAGAAACCGTCGTAGCGGCCGCACGCGACGTAGCACAGGTCGAGCGCGGCGGAGCCGGGGCGGCGCAGGCCGGAAGTGGCGCGCATCATGTCGCGGAACATGTTGAGGTAGGCCTCGGCGAAGCTGAAATCGCGGAAGGGGAAGCCGGTGCCGATCAGGCATTCGCTTAACTTGGCACGCTTGCTGGCGCGGATGCGGCGGTCGTTGAGCATGGCGCCGCGGCCGCGGGTGGCGGTGAAGAGTTCGTTGCGCGCGGGGTCGTACACCACGGCCTGGGTGATCTGGCCCTTGTGCTTCAGCGCGATGGAAATCGAATATTGCTGCAGGCCGTGCAGGAAATTGGTGGTGCCGTCGAGCGGATCGATGATCCACTGATAGTCCTCGCCGTTCTTGGCATCGGCCGAGCCGGACTCCTCTGCTAAAATCCCGTGGTTTGGATAGGCGTCGAGCAGGGTTTCGATGATGGCGCGTTCGGCCATCTGGTCGACCTCGGTCACATAATCGCGGTCCTGCTTGCTGCGTACGGTGAGCTGGTCGAGGTCGAGCGAGGCGCGATTGATGATCGCCCCGGCTTTGCGAGCGGCTTTCACCGCCGTATTGAGCATGGGATGCATGGTGTCTGGCAATAGATTCAAAGAACGAACCGCTATTTTACTTGATGACGTTAACTTGATGACGCCGGCTGACCCGAAACTTCTCGCCAATATTCGCATCGTGCTGGCGCGCACCAGCCATCCCGGCAATATCGGCGCGGCGGCGCGGGCGATGAAGACGATGGGGCTCAGCCAGCTTTATCTTGTCGCGCCCGCCGTTTTTCCCAATAGCCAGGCCGATGCAATGGCCGCGAGTGCGGGCGACGTGCTGGCGCGGGCTACCGTGTGTGCCACGCTGGCCGAGGCACTTGCCGACACCACGCTGGTGCTGGGGGTGTCGGCGCGTCGCCGTGACATCGTGGCCGATGTGTTGACGCCGCCCGTAACGGCCATCCGTCTGCTGACCGAGGCCCAGGCCGGCCCGGTGGCGCTGGTGTTCGGCAATGAGACCAGCGGGTTGTCGAACGAGGAACTGGGCCTGTGCCAGGGGCTGGTGACGATCAATGCCAACCCGGACTACAGTTCGCTCAACCTGGCGGCGGCGGTGCAGGTGCTGAGCTACGAAATCCGTCAGGCCTGGCTGGGTCACGCGAGCTGGCCGCAGCCTGAAATGGACGCGGCGACGGGGGACGAATTGGAGAGGTTCTACAGCCACCTGGAAACTACACTGGCCGATCTGGAATTCCTCAACCCCGGCTCACCCAGCAAGCTGATGCTGAAGCTGCGCCGGCTGTTTTCTCGCACCCGGCTGGCGAAGGAAGAAGTGAACATCCTGCGCGGAATCCTGACAGCGGCTCAGGAAACCCGGCAGGCCGCGAACCGGGCCCGGCACCGCAGCACGGAATAGTTGACTAAATTACTGGGAAATAGCATCCTCAAGCGCATGAAACTGCTCAGCCAACTCAAGGAAGACATCGCCGTCGTGTTCGACCGCGACCCGGCCGCGCGCACGACCTTCGAGGTCGTCACCACCTATCCCGGCTTCCACGCCATGGTCATCCACCGCCTGGCCCACAGGCTGTGGCGCATGCAGTGGAAATGGCTGGCGCGCTTCACTTCGCATATCGGACGCTGGCTCACCGGCATCGAAATCCATCCCGGGGCCACCATCGGCCGCCGCGTCTTCATTGACCACGGCATGGGCGTGGTGATCGGCGAAACCGCCGAGATCGGCGACGACTGCACCCTGTACCACGGCGTGACGCTGGGCGGCACCTCGTGGAACAAGGGCAAGCGCCACCCCACCCTGAAGCCCGGCGCGGTGGTGGGGGCAGGCGCCAAGATCCTCGGCCCGATCACCATCGGCGCCAATGCGCGTATCGGTTCCAACGCCGTGGTGGTGAAGGACGTGCCGGACAACGCGACGGCAGTGGGCATCCCCGCCCGCATTCTGGACAGCGCCGCCGAGATACAGCGCAACCAGCAGGCGGAAAAGCTGGGCTTTTCGGCCTACGCCATTTCGGCCGACATGAACGACCCGGTGGTCAAGGCGATCCACGGCCTGATCGATCATTCGGCCCACATCGACCACCGGCTGGAACTGATCCTGGCGCAGCTGCAGAAACTGGGCGCCGAGGTGCCGGCAGGGCAGGACAAACCGGACGATTTCGACCCCGGTTATTTGAACAAAATAGTTGACTAAATTGCTCGGGTAAGCAATAGTTGACTGAAATGCTCGGGAATTTTATAGTTCCGGCAAAATTCAGGAGAACGAGTCATGAGATTGACCACAAAAGGCCGCTTCGCTGTCACCGCCATGCTGGATCTGGCCCTGCGCGGCGGCAAGAGTCCGGTGACGCTGGCTGGCATCAGCGAGCGTCAGGACATATCCCTGTCGTATCTGGAACAGCTGTTCAGCCGACTGCGCCGTCACGAACTGGTCGAAAGCGTGCGCGGTCCCGGCGGCGGCTACTACCTCGCCAGGGCGCTCGCCGACGTCACCGTGGCCGACATCATCCGCGCGGTCGACGAACCCATCGATGCAACCCAGTGCGGCGGCAAGGAAAACTGCCACGACGAGCACCGCTGCCTGACGCACGACTTGTGGATGGGGCTTAACGCCCATATCTACGATTACCTGGACAACATCACGCTGGCCACGCTGGCGGCCAAGCAGGACGAGTGCAAGGAAAAGGTGTTGCAGGACCGCCGCGCATCGAAGATGACGCTGGCCGCTTGAACGATTGAATCAGGGCAAAACGATGAAAACACTGTATTTCGATTACTCCGCCACCACCCCGGTCGATCCCCGTGTGGCGGCCAGGATGATCCCCTATCTGACCGAGCATTTCGGCAACCCCGCTTCGCGCTCGCACCCGTACGGCTGGGAAGCCGAAGCCGCGGTGGAAGAGGCGCGCGGCCAGATCGCTGCGCTGGTCGGTGCCGATTCCAAGGAGATCGTGTTCACCTCCGGCGCCACCGAATCGAACAACCTCGCCATCAAAGGCGCAGGGCACTTCTACTCGGGCACCAGGGGCAAGCACATCATCACCGTGCGCACCGAACACAAGGCCGTGCTCGACACCGTGCGTGAAATGGAGCGCCAGGGCTTCGAGGCCACCTATCTGAACGTCAAGGAAAACGGCCTCATCGACCTCGACGCCTTCCGTGACGCGATCCGCCCCGACACCGTGCTGGTTTCGGTGATGGCGGTCAACAACGAAATCGGCGTGATCCAGGATCTCGACGCCATCGGCAAGATCTGCCGCGAGAAGGGCGTGATCTTCCACGTCGACGCGGCGCAGGCCACCGGCAAGATGCCGATCGACCTGAAGACGCTTCCCGTTGATTTGATGTCGTTCTCCGCCCACAAGACCTACGGCCCCAAGGGCGTCGGCGCCCTGTACGTGCGCCGCAAGCCGCGCATCCGTCTGGAAGCGCAGATGCACGGCGGCGGCCACGAGCGCGGCATGCGTTCCGGCACGCTGGCCACTCACCAGATCGTCGGCATGGGCGAAGCCTTCCGCATCGCCCAGGAAGAGATGGCCACCGAGAACGAGCGCATCCGCATGCTGCGCGACCGCCTCTACAACGGTCTCAAGGACATCGAGGAAGTGCACCTGAACGGCGACATGGATCAGCGCGTACCGCACAACCTCAACGTCAGCTTCAACTTCGTCGAGGGCGAGTCGCTGATCATGGCGATCAAGGATCTGGCGGTGTCGTCAGGTTCCGCCTGCACCTCGGCCAGCCTGGAGCCGTCCTACGTGCTGCGCGCACTGGGCCGCAGCGACGAACTGGCGCACAGCTCGATCCGTTTCTCCATCGGCCGCTTCACCACCGAGGAAGAAGTCGATTACGCCATCAAGCTCCTGCACGAGAAGATCGGCAAGCTGCGCGAACTTTCCCCTTTGTGGGAAATGTTCAAGGAAGGCGTTGATCTGGATTCCGTGCAGTGGGCTGCACACTGATTTAAGGAGAACACACATGGCTTACAGCGAAAAAGTACTCGACCATTACGAAAATCCCCGCAACGTGGGTTCGTTCGCCAAGGATGACGACGGCGTCGGCACCGGCATGGTCGGCGCGCCCGCCTGCGGCGACGTGATGAAGCTGCAGATCAAGGTCGGCAAGGATGGCCTGATCGAAGACGCCAAGTTCAAGACCTACGGCTGCGGCTCGGCGATCGCATCCAGCTCGCTGGTGACCGAATGGGTCAAGGGCAAGACGCTCGACCAGGCGATGGAGATCAAGAACACGGCGATTGCCGAAGAACTCGCGCTGCCGCCGGTGAAGATCCACTGCTCGATCCTCGCCGAAGACGCGATCAAGGCAGCGGTTGCCGACTACAAGCAGAAAAAAGGTCTGGAGTAAGCCATGGCGGTGACCCTCTCCGAGCGCGCAGCGCAACACGTGACCAGCTACCTCGCCAAGCGCGGCAAGGGCGTCGGCATCCGTCTCGGCGTGCGTACCACCGGCTGCTCCGGCATGGCCTACAAGCTGGAGTTCGCCGATGACGTGCCGGAAGGCGACGAGGTCTTTACCAGCCATGGTGTGACCGTTTTCGTCGACCCGAAAAGCCTGGCCTACATCGACGGCACCGAGCTCGATTACACCCGCGAAGGCCTGAACGAAGGCTTCAAGTTCAACAACCCGAACGTGAAGAACGAGTGCGGCTGCGGCGAGTCGTTTAACGTTTGACGGCAGGGGCTAGGAATTAGGATCTAGGGGCTAGGGAAGGTGCGGCCCGAGCCGCGCCTATTCAAAGCGCGAAGCACCAAGCCCCTAAATCCTAGCCCCTAGCTCCTAGCCCCTAAATTATGGATTTCACCCAAACCCACTTCGAGCTCTTCGGCCTGCCGCAATCGTATGCGCTGGACCGCAACCAGCTCGACTCCGCCTACCGCGAACTGCAGAATACGGTGCACCCGGACCGCTTCGCCGCGCAGCCGGACGCCGAGCAGCGGGTGGCCATGCAGTGGGCAACGCAGGTGAACGAGGCCTACCAGACGCTCAAGCATCCGGTGAGCCGCGGCGTCTACCTGTTGAAGCTGCAGGGCATTGATGCGCTCGATGCCAGCAACACGAAGATGGCGCCGGCTTTCCTGATGCAGCAGATGGAATGGCGCGAGGCCATCGAGGACGCGCGTGCCGGCAAGCGCATGGACGCGCTGGATGCCCTGACCGACGACCTGCGCGCCGCGCATCGCCGGATCGAGGCCCAGCTTGCAGAACTGATCGACACGGCGCACGACTTTGCGGCAGCCTCCGAAGCCGTGCGCCAGCTGCGATTCATGGACAAACTCATCGCCGAAGTCGGCGACGTCTACGAAGAACTGGAAAGTTAAGATGGCCTTGCTGCAGATCGCCGAACCCGGCATGTCCACCGCCCCGCACCAGCACCGCCTGGCGGTGGGGATCGACCTGGGCACGACCAATTCGCTGGTGGCCACGGTGCGCTCCGGCCTCGCCGTGGTGCTGGACGATGAATCCGGGCATTCGCTGCTGCCGTCGGTGGTGCGTTACTGTTCCAGCGGCGACATCGATGTGGGCTACGCCGCGCAAGCCGCGCAAAACAGCGACCCCCACAACGCCATCGCGTCGGTGAAGCGCTTCATGGGCCGCGGCATTGCCGACATCGACGACATCGCCAGCCTGCCGTACCGCTTCGTCGATGCGCCCGGCATGGTGCAGCTGAAAACCGCCGCCGGCGTGAAAAGCCCGGTCGAAGTGTCGGCCGAAATCCTCAAGGTGCTGCGCCAGCGCGCCGAAGCCGCGATGGGCGGCGAACTCGTCGGCGCGGTGATCACGGTGCCGGCCTACTTCGACGATGCCCAGCGCCAGGCCACCAAGGACGCCGCGCAACTGGCCGGCATCAACGTGCTGCGCCTGCTGAACGAGCCGACTGCCGCGGCCATTGCCTACGGTCTCGACAACGCCTCCGAAGGCGTCTATGCGGTGTACGACCTCGGCGGCGGCACCTTCGATATTTCCATCCTGAAACTGTCCAAGGGGGTGTTCGAGGTGCTGGCCACCAACGGCGACTCGGCGCTCGGCGGCGACGACTTCGACCAGCGCGTGTTCTGCTGGATCGTCGAGCAGGGGCGTTTCCAGCCGCTGTCTGCGGGCGACATGCGCTTGCTGCTGACCAAGGCGCGCTATGCCAAGGAAGCCCTGACCGAACACACCGAGGTGCGCGTCACCGCCGTGCTGTCGACCGGGGAAATGATGGACGCGACCCTGACCCAGGCCGCTTTCAACGCCATGACGGCAGGCCTGGTCACCAAAACCCTGGCGCCCACCCGCAAGGCGCTGCGCGACGCGGGGCTGTCCGTGGGCGAGGTAAAGGGCGTGGTGATGGTCGGCGGTTCCACCCGCATGCCGTGCATCCGCCAGGCCGTGGCCGACTTCTTCAAGCAGACGCCGCTCACCAATCTCGATCCCGACAAGGTCGTCGCGCTCGGTGCCGCCATGCAGGCCGATGTGCTGGCAGGCAACCGCGCCGGCGACGACTGGCTGCTGCTCGACGTGATTCCGCTGTCGCTGGGCCTGGAAACCATGGGCGGGCTGACCGAGAAGGTCATCCCGCGCAACACCACCATTCCCACCGCGCGCGCGCAGGAATTCACCACCTTCAAGGACGGCCAGACCGCGATGAGCGTGCACGTGCTGCAGGGTGAACGCGAGCTGGCGTCCGACTGCCGCTCGCTGGCGCGCTTCGAACTGCGCGGCATCCCGCCGATGGTGGCGGGCGCTGCGCGCATCCGCGTCACCTTCCAGGTCGACGCCGACGGCCTCTTGTCGGTGGCGGCACGCGAGCAGAGCAGCGGGGTGGAAGCCAGCGTGCAGGTCAAGCCGTCGTACGGCCTCGGCGACGACGACATCACTCGCATGCTGAAGGACGCCTTCACCCACGCCAAGGACGACATGTATGCGCGTGCGCTGAACGAGCAGATCGTCGACGCGCAGGGCCTGATCGCCGCCACCCGTGCGGCGATGGCGGAAGACGCGGCGCTGCTCGATGAAACCGAAACCGCCGCGATCGAAACCAGCATCGCCGCCCTTGAAAAGCTGATGACGGGCCCCGACGTCGAGCCTAATCACCACCTGGCCATCAAGCGCGGCATCGAGGCGCTGAACGCGGCCACCACCGAATTCGCCCAGCGCCGCATGGACCAGAACGTGCGCCGCGCGATGGCCGGACAGAAACTGGAAACCTTCGGTTGATCGAATCATGCTGAACGACGCCTTCATCGAATCCCTGCGGGTCAAGCTCGAAGCCCACCCGATCTACGCCGCCGTGCAGACGCTGGACGATCTGCGCGTGTTCATGCAGCACCACGTCTATTCGGTGTGGGACTTCATGTCGCTGATCAAGTACCTGCAGAACGAGGTCGCCCCCGCGCGCTGGCCGTGGACGCCGGGCAGCGACGCCTCGGTGCAGCGCTTCATCAACGAACTGGTGCTGGAAGAGGAAACCGACATCACGCTGCCGGGTCAGGAAGGGTTTACCAGCCACTACATGCTGTACCTCGCCGCCATGCGCGAGGTTGGCGCCGATGCAGACACGCCCGCACGCTTCGTGCAACTGGCGGGCGAGCAGGGCATGAATGCCGCGTTCGCCTCGGGCCTGGCGCCCGCGCCGTCCGCCACCTTCACCCGTACCACCTTCGATTTCATCGCCAGCGGCAAGCCGCACGCCGTTGCAGCCGCGCTGGCGCTGGGGCGTGAACACGTCATTCCGTCGATGTTCCGCGCCTTCCTGTCGCGCATGGCGGTGACCGAAGCGCAGGCGCCCAGCTTCCACTACTACCTCAACCGCCACGTCCACCTGGACGAGGATTTTCACGCGCCGCTGTCGCTGCGCCTGCTCGCCGCCCTGTGCGGCGGCGACGCCGGAAAATGGCGCGAAGCCGAAGCCGCGGCAGAAGCCGCGGTCAACGCCCGCCTACAATTCTGGGACGGTGTGCTGAAAGCACTGCCCAGCCAACACGCCCAGGCTGCCTGACTGATACCATTCAAACCATGCCCCAACTCATCGTACTGCCCCACGTCGAACTCTGTCCCGAAGGCGCCGTCATCGAAGCCAAGCCTGGAGACACCATCTGCGATACCCTGCTTGCCAACGGCGTCGAGATCGAGCATGCCTGCGAAAAATCCTGCGCCTGCACCACCTGCCACGTCATCGTGCGAGAAGGCTTCAATTCGCTGGCTGAATCCACCGAGGAAGAGGACGATCTGCTCGACAAGGCCTGGGGGCTGGAACCGCAGTCGCGGCTGTCATGCCAGGCGCGCGTCAACGGCAGCGACCTGGTGATCGAAATCCCCAAATACACCATCAACATGGTCAAGGAAGGGCATTGAAATGAAGTGGACGGATTCCCTCGACATCGCCATCGAACTCTACGAAGCGCACCCCGAAATCGACCCCCGCACCATCCGCTTCACCGACCTGCACCGCTGGGTGATGGAACTGCCCGACTTCGAGGACAACCCCGAGCATTCCGGCGAGAAAATCCTCGAAGCGATCCAGATGGCGTGGATCGACGAAGTCAGCTGAGTCAGCGGCCGCGTCGCGCGCTGAATTGACTGAATGGGCTGACCCGAATCCGGGCGGCAAAGCGTCTTTCTGCTGCATACTGCTAGGGAGACGCTGATTAATTCGATATGGCCGTCATTGCGAGCGCAGCGCGGCAATCCAGTGCATTTATTAAGCAGGCATTTCTGGATCGCCACGTCGCGTCGCTCCTCGCGATGACGAATAAATCAGTGCTTCCCTAGCAGACATTCAGGGATGACGCGTGGCCGGCAGCAGTCGACCCTGAAGCCCCCCAGAAAAAGACAAAAACCGTGGTCTGCCCCCGGTTGTTCAGGACACGACACCATGAATACCGCGGCCATACCCGATGCGCTCCCTCCGAGTTCAGAACCACACGACCTGGAAAACCGTGCCGTGATCGTCGAAGAGGCGGTCACGTCGATTGCATCCCTGCCCGCCGTCCGTGTGCAAGCTGACGTACACAACCTTGCTCTAACGGTGCTCACCGTGCTTGCCGTCATCTTCGTATTGCACTGGGCGCGCGCGTTTTTTATTCCGCTGATGCTGGGCGTCATGATCAGCTATGCCTTTTCACCCATCGTCAACCGGATGCAAAAATGGCGAATTCCTCGCGCCATTGGGGCTGCCGTGTTGTTGATCGGCATCGTGGGCGGAACCGGTGCTCTCGTCTATTCCCTCAGCGACGAGGCCGCCCAGTGGATCGAAACCCTGCCTGACGCCGCGCAAAAATTCCGCAAAGCCCTGCGCAAGGAATGGGGGACGACTGATGGCGCGATGGAGCAGATGCAAAAGGCGGCCATTCAGCTTGAAAGCGCGGCGAATGAAACGATCACCCCGGCCGCCACTGCTCCGAAAGGCGTGACCCGGGTACTCATCGAAAAACCCAAACTGAATATCACGGACCACCTCTGGACCGGAACGCTGGGTGCGGCCGTCTTTGCTGGACAGGCGGTGATGGTGTTGTTCCTGACCTATTTCCTGCTGGTTTCGGGCGACACCTTCCGGCGCAAGCTGGTCAGGATCACCGGTCCCACCCTCAGCAAGAAAAAAGTCACCCTGCAGGTGCTGGACGAAATCACCGCCCAGATCCAGCGTTATCTGCTGGTGCAGATATTCACCAGCATTGTGGTGGGCGTGGCAACCTGGCTCGCGTTTCTCTGGATCGGCCTGGAGCATGCGGCGATTTGGGGCATCGTTTCCGGCGTATTCAACATGATCCCGTATCTCGGTCCGGTCATCGTCACCGGGGGCACGGGGCTGGTCGGCTTTCTCCAGTTCGGAACGGTGAGCATGGCGCTCGCGGTCGCCGGCATCTCGCTGGTCATCACCACCCTGGAAGGGTATTTGCTGACGCCGTGGCTTACCGGCCGGGCAAGCCGGATGAACGCCGTGATGGTTTTTGTCGGCGTGCTGTTTTGGGGCTGGTTATGGGGTGTGTGGGGCTTATTGCTGGGCGTACCCATCATGATGATGATCAAGGCCCTATGCGACCGGGTGGAAGACCTTAAACCGGTTGGTGAGTTGTTGGGAAAGTAGCCCGGCGTAAGTTGATATCTGGCTGCGCCGCTGTAGCTATGCGAAGAGTGCCTTGTTTTGATGCGGTATTCACGAAACAACCGGGTGCCTCCAGCTATGAACGGCCGGTCAGAGATGGAACCGCGAGCGGCGGTTGTTCGGCCGAAGGAGTCAGTGGCCTCCTGATGCGCGAACGACCGGTCTGCAATGGTCACCGGCCATGGGTGCGGAATCCATTCTCAACCGCCGCTCTCCTATTTTATTTCGCGAGCGCGTACTCTTGACCCATTCGGTCATTCAATCCGATCAGGCCATTCCAGCCGATCATCTATAAAATGAACGCGCCCCCTTTTTTCCGATTTCAGAATTATCTGAGGAGTTTCCGATGACTGACGCACGACTCGACCGCCTGAAAATGCATGCTGCCAAAGGAGAGTTGGTGCTCTTTCTCGGGGCGGGAGCGCTCGTCGGAAGCACAATAGGGAAAGACAAACGCCCCCCTCTTTTAGGAGATGCATTAAGAGATAGTTTGCAAGAGCGGTTCTTCAAAGAAGAGGGGACAACCAAGTATTCACTCAAACGGATTTGTACAAATATTCAAAATACAAAAGGTAAAGACAAACTTCGTGAAGCGCTAGTAGAACTTCTCACGCCCGTGAATCCGTCGAAGGGGATATTGGAAATACCTCGTCTAAGTTGGCGGGCGATATATACCGTGAACGTTGATGACGCTATTGAGCGCGCATATGAAAATTCTGAAGAGCGGACACAAGATCTAAAGATTGTCGTTTTGCCAGATCATAAGGAAGCACGCAATCCTGACAAAGAGGTCTCACTGCTAAAACTGCATGGCTGTCTCAGGTATGCGGAAAGCAATCTCATTTTTTCGCACAAGGACTACACGGCTGCGAAAGAAGCAAATCTACGTTTGTTCTCCAGCTTAGCAACCAATCTTTGCGATTCACCGTTTCTCTTCGTAGGGTTTAGCTTTGAAGACGATGATTTTCAAGATTTGTGGCATTCGATTACTGAATATCTTGGTGCAGCAAAGCGACGGCATCCAACTTTTATCGCGCAGCCCGCACCCACGAGAAGTACAGTTGATTCAATGGCAATAGAAGGGATCGATGTGCTTGATTTCGGTACGGAGAGTATCTTTGCTTGGCTTCGTGCGAATGTCGATGCCCCATCGCTTTCCATCTCCCAGAAAATTCGAGAAGAAGTAGCGCCAACTCAAGCGCGTATTTTTGAGGCGTTCGGCGAAGATATTGAACCAGCTCTAATCGACAGTCTTTCTGACTCGTTTTATTTTGTAAGACAGATTGCAACAACGCGAAGGGATGTTAACGCAAGCCGATTTTTATTTGGCACACAACCATCTTGGGACGATATTCAATCGTCAATTCCCATTAAGAGGGACTTGGAAGACCCGATTGCCGATGACATTCAACAGTGGCTACAAAAACCAACATCCAAAATTGCACTTTTGAAGGGTGCGGCCGGTTATGGGAAATCGACGCTGTTAATGCAACTAGCTTGGCGCGCTAGGTCCATATCGGAAAAGCTCGAAATTCTCTTCCTGCGCTCGAATGCAGAATTAAATAACTCGGCTGTTGCGGAATATGCTCGTGCTCTCAACTCCCCACTCATAGTAGCGGTTGACGACGCATATCGCCACCTTGCCTCACTACGCAAGCTCAAACGAGACTGTGAGCAACATAAGTTACATGTATTCATTCTTTGTGCGACGCGTCCATCTGATTGGGCAGTTGCGCGCCGAAGCGGCGATTTTGAGATTCCCGCAAGTTTTGATCTTGCCAAGCTATCCCTGGAAGAGGCAACCGATCTTGCAAGAACCATGAAACTTCACGGAAAGTTATCCCCTGAATTTAGTGAGCTTGCTATTGAGGAACTGGCACGGCAATACGTTACAGAAAGCGAGCGCCACTTAATTGCCGCACTGTTATCAAGTGCCGCCGATGGAGCTGGTCGTTTTGAAGAGATTGTGGAAAATGAGTATTTCCGGATCGCGGACGATCACGCCAAGCAACTTTACATGACGGTATGTCTCATTCATGCGATTGGCCTTCACGCTCCCGCACATCTAGCCTGTGCCGCGATCAACATAAAGGTAGCCAGTTATCATAGTGAACTCGCCCCCTTTCTGCTGCAAACGATATTAGAAGATGTAGATGAACGCACAAAGGAATTATTGTTTAGGACCCAACACCGAGTAATCGCAGAGAGCCTTATCAGAACGGTACTCAAGCCAGCAACAACGGTTGGTTTTATTTTGAACATTGCCAAGACGGTAAATCCACATAATCGATTGCATTATGAGGTTTTGAAGCATCTGTACCACGAAGACTATCTCAGAGACATCCTCGTAAATCCTCAAACGATTCGTTCGTGCTATGAGCAACTCCTAGAATCTTTCCCTTCGGATGCATTCATAAAGCAGCATTTTTCCATATTCGAATCGCGGAATAAAAATTATCCTAGAGCTAATCAGCTGATAGATGAGGCACTCGCGCAATCACGCCATTCCTATTTCTTGAACACGAAGGCCAATATTCTTTTGAGAGAAGCGGTAACGGAGATAGACAGCGCGAAGGCAGAACATCTGTTGCTTCTCGGAACGAAACTATTGCGAGAGCGCATTGAAAAAGACTCAGACAAAGAAATTCACTATCACAGCCTTATTGAGAAGCAGCTTGATTTCGCGAAAAGATCCAGCCTTTCTGAGGAGCAAAGACTAAATATTCTTGAGGAAGCTGAGGCGGATTTGAGTCGGGCTAAGCAGCATTATCCGAATAGCAGTGACATTACAACACTTGCTGCGAAACTCAACATTGAACTACACCAAATCCCGAACGCGGAGAAGCTTCTTCTGCGCAGCGTGCAACTTGATGGAGCCAATACCCGAGCGCGCGTGCTACTTGCGCGGATGTACATTCATGACAGTCGCTTGCTTGAAGCCCTGACACTAGTTGATGCGGGGCTCGGGCACGATCCGAATAGCTATGGATTGTTGCGGCTTCGGCTGGACTGCTTAAGAAGACTCGGTAGGCCGTGGAATGACATTAGATCAGCAATAGGAAAATACTTAAACGTTGCCGAGGATGATTTTGAAGAGCGGCTCAGATTCATTAAGGGTTTAGTGGAAGCTTCTGACATTGCGCATGCAAAGCGTCAGCTCGAAATTCTCAAGAAGGCTGATCTTGCATACAACTTGCGATCAAGAACGGAGTTCGATCTTACGATTAATGACTCCCCAATGACGGTGGAGGGGACATATTCAGCCAGCGGGCTCGGAAAAGGGTATGTCCAGATCGACGGCTATCCATCCGGTATGGGGGCATATTTGGATATCAGAACCATTTCCGGTGGGGCCAAGATTTTTAGTGGAAAGCGTGTGCGAATTTTGCTCGCAGTGAATGGTTTTGGTCTTAAGACGAAGCAGCTTTTGTAGCCAATAGCCGGTGTGCGGCGGCGGATTCAACCGGTGGATGCAACACACTAGAAACTGCGTAAGCAGAAGGAGTGTTGCAAATGAAGCGAAGACCGCGGATTTATTACACGGAAAGTCAGAAAGCGCTCATGTGGGAGCGATGGCG
>JBAVWB010000118.1:0-2884 GCA_049697615.1 Thiobacillus sp.
CCGGCGAAGCGCGCGGCGAGCGCGTCCACGCGGATGGGCACGCCTGCGTCCTTGAGCGCCTGCGCCACCGCACCGAGCTGGCCGGGCAGATCGGCGGGCCAGGCCGGTTTGACCAACGAGATGCCCACGGCTGCGGCCTCAGGCAAGTCCAGCTTTTGCGATGCGGCGGCGGGGGCGGATGCCGCGTGCTGATACGCCGGGCGCAGCCAGCGCACGGTGCCGTCGGCTTCCTCGCGGGCGCGTTCGGCGTTAAGCGCGACCAGGCGTTCCAGCAGCGTCGCGTCGTCCGCTTGGCCGGTCCAGCCGTAAGCCGCCAGCACCGCTTCGTCCAGTTCGTCGTGCAGCTGCTTCAGCACGGCAACCAGCCCCTGTTCGTGGATGAGCTTGTCCTTGGCGGCGAGCGCTTCGCCGCTGCGCAGTCTGGCCAGCACGTTGTACATCCCGGTCAGCGTCAGTGCCGGGTGCGCGGCCTGCTGGCGCTTGCGGTGGGCGTCGAGGGTTTCCGCCAGATCGCGGATACGGGTCTGCTGGTCGGGGGTAGCGACGGGGAAAGGGAAAGGCTCGAAACAGCGGGTTTTGTTGTAGCGGGGACGGTCTTCCAGCGTGCTGCCCGCCGCCAGCGCCCAGACGACATGCACGCGGCTGGACAGCACGCCGAGGGCATAGGCGTCGTCGAGTGCGATGCAGACCAGCGCGTCATCTGGCGCCATGTTGGCATCGAGGAACTGGAACACGCGGTGCTTAGTGGTAACTACGGTTGCGATGTAACGGGGCAGGCTAGTAAGCATGGCGCGTAATTCACTACGCGGTTCGCCAAACAACCACCAACTATCGCGATAACTGGCGCGGGCGTTGTGCTCACGCTCTGGCTTCACCTGCTCGGCCAGCCATTGCCACACGGCGGGATGCTCTTGGCGCAAGCCGTCTTCGGCATATCCCCAGGCGTCGATCACTCGAACACCGCGCGGCCTGTCGGTCAGGTCGCGGCCATTGCGGTAATCGCGGATGAAGGATGGGTTGCCGAGCTTGATAGTTTCTTCCGGTGTAACGATGAAACCCGCGCCGTGCAGTTTGAAGCCAGGCGAACTCACGTCGCTATTAGCTCGCAACGCCCCAGCCTTGGAGACATTCGCACCCATTTGCAGGTTGGCGTGAATCAACCCGTTTTTCTCGGCGAGCTTGACCTTCACCTCACCCTCTTCCCCCGGCGTTTCATTCACCACGCGCAGCAGGCGCCCTGCTCCGTCGCTTGGCACGGCCACCGTCATCGCCACCCGCACCGCTGCGCCGTCGGCGCTGTCGACCCACGGGTGGTCTGGAATGGCGAAGGCGAGCGAGAGGTTCTTGCCCAGGTGGGCTTCCAGCACGCGCCGGTTGAAGGTCTGGGTGAGGCTGTTGGTGGTGATGAAGCCGAAGCGGGCGATCCTGCCGGCCGCCAGCAGCTGTGCGGCGCAATGCCACCAGAACATGACGAGGTCGGCGGATTCCGGCACCGCCGGATACGCGGCGCGCAGGGCTTCGACGTAGCCGTCGCCCAACGCTTCACGCATCCGCTTGTTGCCGATGAAGGGCGGGTTGCCGACGATGTAGTCGGCCTGGGGCCAGGCGGCCGGGCGCGGGTTGCGGTAGCGTTCGAGCGCGATGCGGGCGCTGTCGTCGGGCACGTCCTTGCCGGTGACCGGGTGCGTCTTCAGGGTCTTGCCGTCCCAGCGGGTGTGCGGCATGCCGGCTTCATCGAGTACGGGTTCGATGACGTCCCAGTCCAGCACGGCATCGCGGCATTCGATGTTCTTGAAGTCGCGCAGCACGGGGGTGGGCGGCTGGGTTTTGCCGCGGGTGCGGAAGTGCCATTGCAGATGGCCGATCCACAGGACGAGTTCGGCGACGGCGGCGGCGCGCGGGTTGCGCTCCAGACCGAGGAACTGGTGCGGGTCGACGGCCAGGCCCTCGGTTTCGAGGGTGTGCTGGGCGTTGAAGGCGTCGAGCTGTTCGAGGACTTCGCCTTCGAGCCGCTTCATGTGTTCCAGCGCGATGTAGAGGAAATTGCCGGAGCCGCAGGCCGGGTCGAGCACGCGGGTCTGGCACAGCGCGCCGTGAAAATCGCGCACGAGTTTCAGCGCGCCCTTGTGGTCGCCGCCATCTTCCAGCGAAATCGCGGCGGCCTGGACGTTGGCCCACTGGCGGGCCAGCGGCTCGATGACCGTGGGCATTACCAGGCGCTCGACGTAGGCGCGCGGGGTGAAGTGCGCGCCGAGGCTGTGGCGTTCGGCAGGGTCGAGCGCGCGCTCGATCAGGGTGCCGAAAATGGCCGGCTCGACGTGCTTCCAGTCCTGTTTGGCGGCGGCGAGCAGGGTTTCGATCTGCGCGCGGCTGAGCGGCAGGGCTTCCGGAGTCTTGAACAGCTTGCCGTTGAAATGCGCGACCTGGGCCTGCAGGGAGACGGCGAATTTGCCGCCGTCCATCGCGCGCCACAGGTCTTCGAGGTTGGGTTGCAGCGTGGCGGGGCTGGCCTGCGCCTGGACCAGCAGCTGGGTGAACGCGCCGGTGGGCAGCAGTTCGACGTCCTCGGCGAACATGGTGAACAGGCAGCGGGTGAGAAACCCGGCGACAAGGTGCGAGTCGTTGCCGATCTGTTCCAGTTCGCGCGCCAGGCTGCCCAGATGCGTGGCGACTGCGCGGGTGACGCGGGCGGAGACGAGTTCGGGGTTGAGCGCGCGCGGATTCAGCCAGACCTGCCGCAGGCGTTCGCGGATGTCGTCGTTCGCAAGATCCGCGATGGCAATACGATAACTGGCCCGGTCGGGGAACATCTCGTAGGCGCGGTCGTTGTCCTTGAACTGCGCATACAGGGCGATGAAGCGCCCGACGTTGACCACCATCAGGA
>JBAVWB010000119.1:0-2759 GCA_049697615.1 Thiobacillus sp.
GCACGCGGACATCGTGCCGAGCCGGCATTTCTCGCCGCTGCGCCTCACTGCGCGCGGCCGCCTGCTGCGCATCCGCGGCCTGTCCGGCGTCGGACGTCTCGACCTCTCCATTGCCGAGCGGCAGCGCAAGCAGGCCATCGAGCGGCTGCGCGACCTGCAGGTGCCGCTGGAGATCGAGCTTGCGGAAGTGACCTCTGCCTCGCCGGGCACCTTCATCGTGTTGCAGGCGGAATTCGAAGGCGGCCGCTGCTGCGCCTTTGCGCTGGGCGCACGGCACAAGCCGGCGGAGAAAGTGGCGGACGAGGCGGCGGACGAACTGCGGGCGGACATTCATTCGGGGGGCGCCATCGACGCCTGGCTGGCCGACCAGCTGCTGCTGCCGCTGGCCTTTGTCCCCGAGCGGTCGGAGCTTTCCGTCTGCCGCATCAGCCGGCACCTGCGCACCAACGCCGAGTTGCTGGGCTATTTCCTGCCCGTTGCCGTCGAGATCGAGGGCGAGACCGGCCAGCCCGGAATCGTCCGCCTGCACGGCACGGCAGCCCCGGCGCGCTGAATGATCCCGATCCATGAACTGCTGTCGCGCATCCGCTGGGACGCGGATTTCGCGCGCAGCCGCTTCGTCATCGGCTACTGGGACCGGGTGGCGGGCGCGGTGCTGCACGCCGATCTGCGCGAGATCACCTGGGACGCCGACAATCCTGCGTTCTTCGACCTGATGGACGAGGAGGGCGTGGCGCACAGCATCCCGTTCCACCGGGTGAGGGAAGTGTGGCGCGACGGCAGCCTGATCTGGCAGCGCCATCCGGCGGGCGACCTGCCGGCGGGCGACCTGCCGGCGTAAACGCCGAATTTTTTCGGCGAAATCGAACCGTCGCGCTCAGGCCCGCGCCAGCGGAATCTCGGCCCAGTCGGTGGTGTAGCGGGGAGAGCGGTTGCCCTGCCGCATGCGCCAGCTGCGGTCGATGCCGGCGCCGGCGAGGAACAGGGTGTCGCGCCCCATCTCCCGGTTCAGCCGGTCCATCACCCCCATCAGCCGGGCCCGCCGGTCGCTGTCCGCCGGGCCGAACAGCGAACCCTGGCGCTGCGTGGCAGGCTGCAGTTCGCCCAGCAGGATGCCGACCTTCTGGTACAGGAAGCCCGGGCGGTACAGCCGCTTCAAAAGAAAGCGGGCGGCCTTGACCAGCTGCAGGGTGTCGTCGGTGGGTTCGGGCAGCCGCAGCCGCAGCGCCCCCGAATACTGCGGCGCATCGGGGCTGAAGGGGTTGGTGCGGATGAAGACATGGACCTCGCCGGCCAGCTGGCATTCGGCGCGCAGCTTTTCGCCGGCGCGGGTGGCGTAGGCGGTCAGCGCCTCGCGCAGGTCGGGCAGCGACGCGACCAGGGTGCCGAAGGAGCGGCTGGTCATGATCTGCTGCTTCGGCGGGGCGACATCTTCCAGTTGCAGGCAGTACACCCCCCGCAGTTCCTCGGCGGTGCGCTCCAGCACGACCGAAAAGCGCCGGCCCAGCCAAGCCGGATCGGCCGCCTGCAGGTCGGCCACGCTGTGGATGCCGAGCGCCTGCAGTTGCTCGGTGAGTCGACGGCCGACACCCCAGACCTCGTTTGCCGGGGTGGCCTCCAGCAGGGCCCGGCGCCGGCAGGCGGGCAGGGCGGCGGTATCACACACCCCGGAAAACTCGGGCCGGGTCTTGGCCCAGTGGTTGGCCAGCTTGGCCAGGGTCTTGCTGGGACCGAAGCCGACGCTGACCGGCAAACCTGTCCATTTCAACACCTTGTCACGGATACGCGAACCTGTTTCGAGGCTCTGGCTTGCGGCCGTGTCATCAAAAACCAGAAAGGATTCGTCGATCGAATACACCTCCTGCTCGGGCGAGAAGCCGGACAGGATGCGCATCACCCGCCCGCTCATGTCGGCGTACAGGGCGTAATTGGATGACAGGGCGATCAGGCCGTGCGGCTTCACCAGATGCCGGCACTGGAACCAGGGCTGGGCCATCTTGATGCCCAGCGCCCTGGCCTCCGCCGAGCGCGCCACCACGCAGCCGTCATTGTTGGACAGCACCACCAGCGGCTTGCCCGCGAGGCCCGGATTGAACACGCGCTCGCAACTGGCGTAGAAATTGTTGCAGTCCACCAGGGCGAACACGCGGCGGCTCATTTGGGAAACCGCCTAGCCGCGCGGCAGGACAGGGTGGATGACGTTGATCACCACGCCCCACAGGGTCAGCTCCTGCGCATCCTTCAGCAGGATTTTCGAATAGGCTGGATTGGCCGGCGCCAGGCAGAGGCCGGCTGCGGTCGACTCCAGCCGCTTGACGGTGAATTCGTTGTCCACCGCGGCCACCACGATCATGCCGGGCGCGGCCTCGATCGCCCGGTCCACCATCAGCAGGTCGCCGTCGTGAATGCCGGCGCCGGTCATCGAGTCACCCTTCGCCCGCAGGTAATACGTGGCCTCGGGATGGCGCACCAGGTGGGCGTTGAGGTCGAGCCGGTCTTCCTGGTGGTCGTCGGCCGGCGACGGAAAGCCGGCCCGCACCGGGGTGGCATAAAACGGCAGCGCCAGCGGCGCGCCCAGCTCATCCACCGGCCAGGCGCCGGGCGGCAGGCCCTTGCCCGGGCGGAGGGCGGCCAACTGCGCAACCAGGGGTGCCAGCCGCTCGGGCAGGCGGACGACCTTGGTGGGTTCGCGCGCCGGCCTGCCGGCGCCGGGGCGGCGGCCGCCGCGAGGGGTTTTGGCATCGGCAGTCATGTCGAAT
>JBAVWB010000120.1:0-6484 GCA_049697615.1 Thiobacillus sp.
CGCCATCGCTCCCACATGAGCGCTTTCTGACTTTCCGTGTAATAAATCCGCGGTCTTCGCTTCATTTGCAACACTCCTTCTGCTTACGCAGTTTCTAGTGTGTTGCATCCACCGGTTGAATCCGCCGACGAACACCGGTCATATGGAGCGGTCAGCCTGACAGGCCGCAAAGGCCGAGGAGCAGACCGCCGCGACAGCTACCCTGGATGCCCGTTCCTGGCCGGCTCCAGCCCCTCAGCGATGCACACGCCCTGCCGCCGGCTGCAGGTCGGCGCTCACCGCCTCGCGCTCGTCGAACACGAAGCAGTCGCCGTGGTAGTGCGCGCCGCCGACTTCCTCGAAATATTTGAGGATGCCGCCTTCAAGCTGGTACACGTGTTCGATGCCGATGGCTTTCATGTGGATGGCGGCCTTTTCGCAGCGGATGCCGCCGGTGCAGAACGACACCACGGTCTTGCCGGCATAGTCGGCACGATGCGCTTCCAGCAGCGGCGGAAATTCGCTGAAGATGCCGATGTCGTAATCGACCGCATTGTCGAAGCTGCCCGCTTCCACCTCGTAGTCGTTGCGGGTATCCAGCATCACCACCGGACGGCCTTCGTCGTCGCAGCCGCGGTCCAGCCACTGCTTCAGCGTGGCGGCGGCCACCGAAGGCGCGCGTCCCCCTTCCGGGCGGATCAGCGGATGCTTCATGGTGATGATTTCCTTCTTCAGCCGCACGCGCATCTTGTGGAATGGCGGCTCGGCGGACAGGCTTTCCTTGGGCGCGAGATCGGCGAAGCGCGGGTCGGCCCGCAGATGGGCGACGATGGCGTCGATCGCCGCGCGCGAACCGGCGAGGAACACATTGATGCCTTCCGGCGCGAGAAGGATAGTGCCCAGCAGACCCAGCGCCTGGCAGCGCGCGGTGAGATCGGCCTTGAGCGCCTCGCGGTCTTCGAGGGTGACGAACTTGTAGCAGGAGATGTTGACGACGGACACGATAAAAACCCTTTCAGCAAGACGGCATTATACGAAGCGGTTCTGCCCGACTGATGGTTTTGATACCCTTCGGCCTTCTCCCCTCTTTTCCGAACACTTATGGACGAGCCCTTGCAAGTGCTGGAACACGCCCAGAAAACCGCGATCGACCTCGCCATCCAGTTCGGCCCCAAGGTGATCGTCGCCCTGCTGATCCTGGTGGCCGGCTACTACGTCGGCCGCTGGGTGGGCCGCATGACCGATTCGATGCTGGTGAAGCTCCATCTCGACGAAACCCTGCGCATGCTGCTGGTGCGCATGGTGCGCATCATGGTGCTGGGGCTCTTCCTCATCATGGCGCTGCAGAACCTGGGGGTGGAGCTGCTGCCGCTGATCGCCGGCCTGGGCGTGGCGGGCGCCGGCATCGCGCTCGCCATGCAGGGCGTGCTAGGGAATCTGGCGGCGGGGCTGACGATCATCTTCACCCGGCCGTTCGGGGTCGGCGAATACATTTCCATCGTCGACGAGGAAGGCATGGTCGAGGAGATCAAGCTGTTCAACACCGTGCTCTCCCACCCCGACCGCTCGCGCGTGGTCATTCCCAACCGCAAGATCGTCGGCGAGATCCTGCATAACTTCGGCGCGCTGCGGCAGCTCGACGTGGGCGTCGGCGTAGCCTACGACACCGATTTGAAGCTGGCGCTGGCGGCCATCGACGACCTCCTCGCCGCGCACCCGAAAATCCTGCGCGAGCCGGCGCCCCTGATCCGCGTGCTGGCCCTGGCGGATTCCGGCGTCAACATCGCGATCCGCCCGTGGGTGGCGGTGGACGACTACCACGATGCGTCAAGCGACATCACCCGGGCGGTGCTGGAAAGCTTCCGCGAACGCGGCATCCGGATTCCCTTCCCGCAGCGCGAGGTGCGCCTGATCGGCAACGCATGAAGCCGAAAGCCAAAACCACCTTTACCGATCCGCTGGCCGAGGTGCTGCGCCCCGGCCAGTCGATCGAGCTCTTGAAGGAACTGCACATCCTGACGCGCGACGGCAAGCTCAACCAGGACAGCCGCCGCAAGCTGAAGCAGGTCTACCACCTGTGCCATTTCATTGAGCCGCTGCTGGACGAGGTGCTGGGCCGGCAGGACACGCTGACGCTGGCCGATCACGGCGCCGGCAAGTCCTATCTGGGCTTCATCCTCTACGACCTGTACCTGAAGGACCGCGCCGGCAGCCACATCTACGGCATCGAGACGCGCGACGAACTGGTGGAGAAATCGCGCGAGCTGGCAGCCCGGCTGGACTTTCCGCGCATGTCCTTCCTCAACGTGACCGTGGCCGACTCGATCCGATCGGACCAGCTGCCACCCACCATCGACATCGTCACCGCGCTGCACGCCTGCAACACCGCGACCGACGACGCGATCCAGTTCGCGCTCGCCAAACAGGCCCGCCATATCGTGCTGGTGCCATGCTGCCAGGCCGAGGTGGCGGCGGTGCTGCGCAAGCACAAGAACGAATCCTTCGGCAAAACCCCGCTGTCCGAAATCTGGCGCCACCCGATCCACACCCGCGAATTCGGCAGCCAGCTCACCAACGTGCTGCGCTGCCTGCAACTGGAGTCGCATGGCTACCAGGTCACCGTCACCGAACTGGTCGGCTGGGAGCACTCGTTGAAGAACGAACTCATCGTCGCCACCCGCACCGGCACGCCGCGCCGCAACGTGCGCGAACGCCTGCAGCAGCTCCTGCAGGAACTGAATCTGCAGGAGCTCGAAGGACGCTTTCTGGGCCCTCAATAATCCGGAAAAAGGCCTATGCTTCGAAGGAGCGTATGTCTTGTATGGATGAACCGATGCGCCTGCCTGCCCTGACCCGTTCATTCGCTGTGCTGGCCCTGCTCGCTGCGATGGCGGGCTGCGCCACCCCGCAGTACCAGACGACCGTCCGCCTGATTCCGCCCGTTGACGCCCAGGGCCGCGCCTGCGTGCAGGACTGCGAAGCCCGGAAAACAGCCTGCCAGGCCGATTGCCAGACCCGCTACCAAGCCTGCGCGCAAGCCGTCGAGCCGCAGGTGGAAGCGCGCTATATCGAAGCACTGAAGCAATATGAACTTGAATTGAGGCAATACGCTGCGGCCTTGCGCCACTACGAAATGCAGCTGCACTTCGAGTGGATGCACAGCTATCCCTACTATCCGTATGGGTGGTATCCGTGGCCGGGTCCGTCTTTTCCGCCGCCGTATCGCGAGCCGGCGATGCCGACACGCGACAGCGTCCGGGCGCAACGGGTCAAATCGAATTGCCAGGAAGATTGCGGCTGCCTGCCCGCCTACGACGCCTGCTTTGTCGGCTGCGGCGGGCAGCGGGTGAGCGAAACGGTCTGCATCAAGAACTGCCCGCCAACCAAATAAGTTCTTATGCGACGGACTGAAGCGATATCAGCTTCACCGGCACGCTCTGCGTGTCCGTATTCATCCAGATTTCGCCGTCCTGAACCATGCACTGCAGGCGCATGCTGCGTTCGGCCAGCGCGGCCAATGCCTGGCTGGTGTCGGCGGGCAGTTGCAGCACGGTCAGATTGGAAAAGCGCGTGAGCTTGCTGGCAATCTGCTTCCACCACACCTCGCAGCCGCTGCTGTAGCACAGCACCACGACCTGGTCGGCGCGGCTGCAGGCGCGGCGGATGCGCGCGTCGTCGGGCTGGCCGAGGTCGATCCACAGGGTGATCTCGCCGACCAGGTTCTTCACCCACACTTCAGGCTCATCGACATCGAACAGCCCCTTGGTGAAGGCGATGCCGTCCTGGGCGTAAAGCGCATAGGCCAATACCCGCGCCATCATGCGTTCGTCGGTTTCGGAGGGGTGGCGCGCGATGGTCAGTGCATGGTCGCCATAGACATGACGGTCCATGTCGGCAATCTGCAGGTCGGCTTTGTAGATGGTGGCTTTGAGCGCCATGGGGTTCACACTCGAAATTCAGCAATAAAAAAACCCCGGCGAACCGGGGTTTTTCACATCAGATCGTAAGAATTACGAAACGATCTGGATGTTAGAGGCTTGCTTGCCCTTGGGGCCAGTCGTCACTTCGAAGCTGACTTTCTGGTTTTCCTGCAGGGATTTGAAGCCGCTGGAGTTGATTGCGGAGAAGTGTGCAAAGAGGTCTTCGCCGCCGTTATCCGGGGTGATGAAACCAAAACCTTTTGCATCGTTGAACCACTTAACAGTACCCGTTTCCATCTTGTTTCCTATCTATCTAAAAAAAATTGAGCGACATGCTCTATCGATCGAATTTCAAGGAAAACGCTTACCAGAGGTACCGCAATTTAAAGCTTGAATCCAACAGATGGCGTATTAATAGCACAGATGACTTGAGTGTCAAAGCCCTTTTTTCATTCATTTCCCAACGTACGCAATATCAGGGTATCGCCGCGCTGGGTGAACTCCAGATGCTTCAGCACGCTCATGCCCAGCAATACCTGATCGTCCCCCATGCCGGGGTTGAGGCTGGCGGGCACCCCCCTGATCTCGAACGGGCCGAATGCCAGCGCATCGACCCGAGTGGCCCGGGTCGTCACCGTTCCGTTGGCGGTGATGGCTTGCTGCCGCGCGCCGGGTTTCAAGCCCAGTTCATCCCCCAGGTGTGCCGGCACCGACACCAGCGTGGCGCCGGTATCCAGCAGGAAAGTGACCGGTTCGCCGTTGATGGTGCCGGGGAAAACATAATGGCCGTCGCTGCTGCGCTTCAACACCAGTTCGCTGCCGGGCGCGATCTGCAACGCGCGGTTGGGATGGGTGCGGGCCTGCAGGCTGCTTTCAAAGAAGAGATAAAGCAGGCCCAGCACGAGCAGGCTGGCGACCAGGGCCATGCCCCGCCCCAGGCGCTGGTGTGGATTGTCGGACGCGTTTCGGTTCACGGCATGGAGACAGTCTGGACAGGGAATCGTTCAGCGCACGCAGCGCCGGCCCTATTCATATCACACCCCGCGAACCCCGGACAGCGCCGCCCGACGATTGCGCTGCCGCCAGCCCGCTGCTCAGTGGTGCTGCATCCGCGGCTGGCTGAAGTGGCAGTGCGGGGCGTCGCCGAAAATCTCGCGCAGGTAGCGGGTTTCGATGTGCAACAGGCGTTCGTGGTCGCCGGCTTCCAGGTAGACATCCGGCTGCGCCATCAGATCGTCGTCCCACACCATTTCCACCCCCCAGGCGTTCGGCAGGCCGGGCACCACGCCCGGCGCGCATTCGCTGAACAGGCGGCTCACGCTGGCCTCGTCGGCCAGGCTGAATTCGACGCCGTGATCCAGCCCCAGCTTGCCTAGATGGACTTCCTGATCGGCGGGAATCATCGCCACCATCTGGCAGCCGACGCCATCCAGCAACACGCCCTTGGCCACGCGGCTGGGCGGCACCCCGGCCGCGCGCGCCGTTTCGACGCTGGTCTGGCTGTGCGGATGCGCCACGAGGTCGAACGGAATCATGTGCTCGTCGAGAAAACGTTCCATGCGATGCAATGCGTTCATGACAGGCTCCTTGCAAAACGGTTGGACGATTTTCAATATAGCCCACCAGCATGAAGTCGCCCCGGCAAAAGCCGGGGCCCAGCTATAAAAACTGGACCCCGGCTTTCGCCGGGGTGACGAATGCGCGGCGTTAGCGCCGCTTGGGATGAAGATCGCTGGCGCGAAAATGCCGGCGCGACGGCCTGGGGTGCTCCTGCTGCAGGACGGCGCGACGGAACGCCAGCAGCGCGTCCTGCGCGTGCCCCAGCACGCTGTCGTGGGGGTAGTGCCCGGCCGTGTTGAGTTCGCCCGCCGCCATGCCGGTCAGGAGTTCGATGCCCTCAGTCACGTGGTCCGCGGCATGGATGTGAAAGCGCCCCTGCGCGACCGCCTTCACCACGTGCGGCGCCAGCATCAGGTGGCGGCGGTTGCGCGCGGGAATCAGCACGCCCTGGCTGCCGTCGAGGCCCGCCGCCTCGCACGCGCGGAACCAGCCTTCGATCTTTTCGTTGATGCCGCCCACCGGCAGCACCTCGCCGTGCTGGTTGACCGCACCGGTGACGGCGATGCCCTGCTTCAGCGGCAGGCCCGACAGCGCCGACAGCAGCGCATAGAGTTCGGCGCAGGAGGCGGAGTCCCCTTCCACCTCGTGATACTGCTGCTCGAACACGACCGAGGCGTTCAGAGAAAGCGGCGCCAGATGGGCGAACAACCCGGCCAGGTAGTTCTGCAGGATGAACACGCCCTTGTCGTGGATGGGGCCGGACAGTTCCACCTCGCGCTCGATGTTGAGCAGGCCGTCCTCGCCCGCGTAGGTGCGTGCCGAAAGCCTCACCGGCAGGCCGAAGCGGTAGTCGCCGAGGTCGATCTGGGTGAGGCCGTTCAACTGGCCCACCCGCTCGCCGCTGAACTCGATCAGCACGTCGCCCTCGGCGATTTCCTCGCGCAGGCGCTGCTCGGGGTAATCGTGCCGCGCGGTGTGCGCCGCGATCGCCGCCTCGACGTCGGCCGCCGTCACCAGGCCCGGCC
>JBAVWB010000121.1:0-11785 GCA_049697615.1 Thiobacillus sp.
CCAGGTGATAGCCGGCCGCGGCCAGGTACGGCAGCCATTGCCATTGCAGATAGTGAAAGCAGGGGCTCCACGGAACATGGGTGCCGCCGCTGAGCGTCAGCCGCGACGGGCCGGCGGCAAAGCAAAGCGGCAGATAGAGCGTCTGCAGCAGCAGGCTGGTCGAGCCCGCCGTCCCGATGTCGAACGCATA
Source organism: Thiobacillus sp. (assembly GCA_049697615.1). GTDB lineage: Bacteria > Pseudomonadota > Gammaproteobacteria > Burkholderiales > Thiobacillaceae > Thiobacillus. Next base: position 191 of record JBAVWB010000121.1, read on the forward strand.
GTTGCCGCTGTGCAGCCCCGCGGGTTCGAAGCTCAGGGTCTGCGAGCCCAGGCTCGCGCCTTCCACGCGGGCGCCGCTGATCTGCGCCGCCGCCTTTACCGCCTGCAGGTGCTGGGGCTTCAGGCCCGGCTGGGGGCGGTGGGCGCGCACATTCGTCAGCCGCATGGCCTCGCCCGTGATCACCGACAGGGCCAGCGCGCTGCGCAGGATCTGGCCGCCGCCTTCACCGAACGATGCATCGATTTCTATCATCGTGGCCGGGCTTAGTGCCCGATCCAGACATGCGATTCGGCTTCGATGATGTGGCCGTCCTCGATCACCGCGCTCACGCTCCGGACCGTGCAATCGGGCTGCCCGGGAATGGGCAAGGCTTCCTTCAGGTTCGAGTGGATCCTGACGCGGGTTGTCCGGCTGGACAGTTCGTACACGTACTCGACCCGGTTTGGAACGAGCATGGCGCGCTCGAGCCTGCGGCCAAAAACCACCAGTTCGCCGCGGTCGACCGCCTTCAGGTAGTCATGGACCAGGGTGTCCGGATCATCGAACGCGGGCCGCTCGGGGTCGATCAGGTGCGCGGGCACGTTCAGCGCAGCATGAACCGCACCCCATGGGGCTGCGAGCAGAAACAGGGCAAGGAAAATCAATCTCATCACTTATATCCCGGTGTTCCTGAAAGGCACCACGGCGATCCCGCCTTCCGTGACGACGTTGAAGCCTTCTGCGGGCTTCAGTTTCCAGCGGGCACTGCGCTTGATGGCTTAGCGGGTCACGCGCCGAGGATCCGTGCCAGGCCGCTGACCGCGATGCCGACGCCAGCCGCCTGCATCGCGTAACGGCCGATCAGGCTGGCTGCGATGCCTGCGCCATGCAGGCAGGCCGTGGCCAGCACGAAGCCCAGGCCATACAGCACGGGCGATGCGGCCTGCGGCATTTCCAGGCCATGGGCATAGCCGTGGAACAGCGCGAACGCCGCGGCGATCGCCATGCCGGCCGCCAACGTCCATCGCCGCCGGGTGGCGACCAGCAGGCCCAGCACCAGCACCGACAGTGCGATGCCGGTTTCGGCATGCGCCAGCGCGATGCCTGACCAGGCCAGTCCTCCCCCCAAAGCCATCGCGCCGACAAAGGCCGCAGGTACCGCCCACGTCGCCCGCCCGCCCTGCTGCGCGGCCCACAGGCCGATTGCGATCATGGCGAGCAGGTGGTCCAGCCCCTGCAGCGGATGCGCCAGGCCGCCGGCAAAACCGGTGACGGCGGTGTGATCGCCCGTGTGCGCGGATGCCGTTCCAGACAACAGGCACAGGGAAACCAGGCCAAGGGTGCGTAGATGTTTCATTGGATTCATTGGGTGTTCTCCGGATTCATATGACGTCGGCATTACTTGATCTTCACCTGCACCAGTTCCTCGCCGTCCGGGTCGGTCACGTGCACGGCGCACGCAATGCAGGGATCGAACGAGTGGATGGTGCGCAGGATTTCGATCGGCTGTTTCGGGTCATGCATCACGTGCCTGTCCTGCAGCGCCGCCTCGTACGCGCCCGGCTGGCCATTGGCGTCGCGCGGGCCGGCGTTCCAGGTGCTGGGAACCACCGCCTGGTAGTTGCTGATTTTGGCGTCGTCGATGACGATCCAGTGGCTCAATCCGCCGCGCGGCGCTTCCATCAAGCCGACGCCCTGCATGTGCTTGGGCCAGGTGGACGGATCCCAGTACTGGTCGTTGAAGGTACGCACGTCGCCGGCCTTGATGTTGGCCATCAGCTGGTCGAACCAGCCCTGCATGGCGTCGGCCAGGATCTTGGTTTCCAGCGTGCGCGCGGCGGTGCGGCCGAGCGTGGAGAACAGCGCGTTGACCGGCACGTCGAGCGTCTTCAGCGTGAGGTCCACCAGTTCTTTCGCCTGCTTGTCGCCCTTGGCGACCATCATCAGCACGCGGGCAAGCGGGCCGACCTCCATGGAATGCCCCTTCCAGCGCGGCGATTTCAGCCAGGAGTATTTCTTGTCGACGTCGAGGTGCTGGTACGGCGGCTTCGGCCCGGTGTAGTTGAGTTCGGTCTCGCCGCGGAACGGGTGCAGGCCCTGCGCATCGCCCTCGCTGTATTTGTACCAGGAGTGGCTGACGTATTCCTGGATCTCGTTGTCCGCGTCCAGGTCGATCGGATGGATGGTGGACAGGTCGCGGTTGAGAATGACGCCGCGCGGAATGCGGTAGGAGTCGGTGTCCCAGAAACCTTTCGAGGGCAGGTCGCCGTAGGTCAGGAAGTTGCCCAGACCTTCGCCGCGCCCTGCCCAGTCCTTGTAGAAGCCGGCAATGGCGAGCGTGTCCGGCAGATAGACCTGGTCGACGAATTCGCGCATCTGGCGGATGACGTTGGCAACCGTCTGCAGGCCGACCATGTTGAGCGCGGTGGCATCCTGGCCGCCGCGATAATGCGGCCCCTTGCCCGGGCCGGCCCCGGTCTGCACCGAAATGGCCGAAGGCACGCCCCCCACCACGAAATTGGGGTGCGGGTTCTTGCCGCCGAAGATGGTGTGCAGCTTGACCACGTCGCGCTGCCAGGCGAGCGCATCAAGGTAATGCGCCACCGCCATCAGGTTGGCCTCCGGCGGCAGCTTGTAGGCGGGATGGCCCCAGTAGGCGTTGGCGAAAATGCCGAGCTGGCCCTGCTCGACGAAGGTCTTCACCTTCTTCTGCGCGTCGGCAAAGTAGCCCGGCGACGACTTCGAATAGCCGGAGATCGATTGCGCCAGCTGGGAGGTGGCCTTGGGGTCAGCCTTCAGTGCCGACACCACGTCGACCCAGTCGAGCGCGTGCAGGTGATAGAAGTGCATCACGTGGTCGTGCACGAACTGCGCGGCGATCATCAGGTTGCGGATCAGCTCCGCGTTCGCAGGAATGCTGTAGCTGGGGATGGCGCGGTGCAGCGCGTCCTCCACCGAGCGCACCGAGGCGATGCCGTGCACCAGGGTGCAGACGCCGCAAATCCTTTGTGCGAAGGCCCAGGCGTCGCGCGGGTCGCGGCCCCGAAGAATGATCTCGATGCCGCGCACCATGGTGCCGGCGGAATACGCGCTCGTGATCCTGCCGTCGGCGTCGGTTTCGGCCTCGATGCGCAGGTGGCCCTCGATGCGGGTGATGGGGTCAACGACGATGCGTTGTGCTGTGGTCATGGCGTCAGGCTCCTTCCGGCCTGGCGGCCGTTTGCAGTGCGGTATCCGGGATGTGTTCGGCGATCAACTCGGTCAGGCCGATCACCGGGAGGACCATCTGGTAGTGCTCGAGGCCTTCTTCCAGCACCATGCGGCAGTTGGCGCAGGCGGTGACCACCCGGTCCGGCTTGACCGCATCGAACTGGGATTTCTTTTTCCTGAAGGCTTCCAGCCGCAGCGCCTCGCCTTCCTCGATGGCCGAGGCGCCGCCGCCCCCGCCGCAGCACCAGTTCATGGTGCCGGCATCCGGCATCTCGACGAAGTGCTTCGCCACCAGGTTCATCAGCGCACGCGGCTGCTGGATGACGCCACCCCGGCGCACCAGCTGACACGGGTCGTGGAAGGTCAGCCTGTCGGTCTCGAAGCCCTCGGTCTTCAGCAGGCCCTGCTGCTGGAACTCGCCCAGCACCTCGATGATGTGCTTGACGTCGAAAGTAAAAGGCCGGCCGATCAGGTTGGCGCCTTCCCAGCGCAGCGCGGTGTAGGCATGGCCGCATTCCGGGCTGATCACGGTCCTGACCTTGAGCTTTTCCGCGCCCTCGACGATGCGCGAGACGATGACTTTCGCCAGGTCCGAGTTGCCGATCTGGATGCCGGCGTTGGTCGCCTCGAAGGCGGTCGAGCACAGCGTCCAGCTTTTGCCCGCCTGATGCATGATCTTGGCGACAGCACCCAGGTATTCCGGAAAATGGATGATCTCCATCGAGGAGAGCAGCACCAGGTACTCGGCGCCTTCCGCGTCGAGGGGAATGGGCAGGCCGTAGTCTGTTTCCACGTGCTTGATCTGCGCCTGCAGCGCGGGCAGCTTGACCCCCATCGGGCTGCCGACGGTGACGGTGCGGCTGACCGCGTCCCTGATGCCTGCGGGCGCATGACCCGCGGCCGACATGCCCTCGCGGAACTTGCGCACCATGTAGACGATGTCGTTGCCGACCGGACACACGGCGGAGCAGCGGCCGCACAGGGTGCAGCTGTTGTAGACCAGTTCCTGCCATTCGCCGAGTTCGTCGTCGGTGACGGCCTTGGACAGGCCGACCATTTTCTTCAGCCGGCCCAGCAGGGTGTATTCCTGCTCGTAGACGCGGCGTAGCGGCTCCAGCTTGTGGATCGGCGTGTATTTTGGGTCGCCGGTTTCCGTGTAGAACAGGCAGGCCTCGGCGCACAGGCCGCAGTGCACGCAGCTGTTGAAATAACTGGCGATGGGCGCGTCGATGACTTCCTTGAGGACGCGGATGCCTTTTTCGAGAGAAGCGCTCATACCGGCACCCCCTTGTGTGCGTTAGCCCGGCCGTTGTACCAGCGCGAGCCGAACAGCGTGAAGGCGTGGAACAGCTTGGTGAAGGGCAGCACGACGAGCAGGAGTTCCACGGACAGGATGTGCAGCGCCAGCATCGTGGTGTAGGGCAGCAGCAGATGCTGCACCGCCATCCAGCCGGTCAGTACCGGCAGGAAGGTCACCGACCAGCTGAACCAGTCCCCGAAGGTGCTGAGAAAGCGCTTGACCGGCTTGTTGATGCGGTCGACCAGCACCACCACCATCGCCGCCATCGTCACTACCGCGGCCAGGTCGATGAACTGCGACGGCAGTCCGGGCCACGACAGGCCGGTGAGATTCCTGATCAGCAGGATATGCGGCGCGAACCCGAACACGATAATCGCCAGCCCGATGTGGAAGAGGTAGCCGCCGATGTAGCTCACCGGCGAGCGCTTCAGCATGCCGGGCGGCGGCAGCGAACGGCGGAATACGGTGTGCAGGCCGGAGGCGCCGGCAGCGTGGCGCGGCGCGGACAGGTCCTTCCTGCGGCCCAGCGAGTAAATCTCGAACAGGCGCCACACCACTCCCAGGAGGAAAATTCCCACCGCGATGTCGAGCCCCGGCCCGCGCACCCAGGTCAGAAATTGCAGCTCGTTCATGCTCATTTCTCCAGATCGGCCAGGGTGGTGGTTTCATGCGCGGACTTGGCCGCGCCCTTCCTGGCGCGGTTGGCAAAGCTCACCGCCACGCCCGCGGTCGCGCCCACCACCGCAGCAGCGGCGGCGAACTTGAGGGGATCGGCCGGCACCGACAGCGCCTTGTAGAAGCCGCCGGCATCCCAGAAATCCGGTTCGGAACAGCCGAGGCAGCCGTGGCCGGATTCCACCGGCCAGGAGGTGCCGCCGTTCCATTTCACCGTGGCGCAGGCGTTGTAGGTCACCGGTCCCTTGCAGCCCAGTTCGAACAGGCACCAGCCGCGGCGCGCGCCCTCGTCGTCGAAGGTCTTGGCGAACTTGCCCTGGTCGTAGAACGGACGGCGGTAGCAGCGGTCGTGGATGGTTTCGCCGAAGAAGGCCTTGGGCCGGCCCTTGGCGTCGAGTTCCGGCAAGCTGCCGAAGGTGAGGTAGTGCGCCAGCACGCCGGTCATCACCACCGGGATCGGCGGGCAGCCGGGAATGTTGACGATGGGCTTGTTCTTGACGATGTCGGACACCGACACCGCGCCGGTTGGGTTGGGGTTGGCTTTCGGGATGCCGCCGTAGGAGGCGCAGGATCCCATGGCGATGATGGCCGCCGCGCCCTCGGCCGCTTCCTTCAGGATGTCCACATTGGAGCGGCCGCCGATGCAGGAGTAGGCGCCGTCGACGCCCAGCGGAATCGAGCCGTCGACGATCAGGAGATACTTGCCCGCGTTGTCTTTCATCGCGTTCTGCCGGGCTGCCTCGGCCTGGTGTCCGGCCGCGGCCATCAGCGTCTCCTGGTAGTCGAGCGAGATCATGTCGAAGATCATGCCCTCCAGCGTGGGCGAGTGCGAACGCGTGATCGACTCGGTGCAGCCGGTGCATTCCTGGAACGGCAGCCAGATCACCGAGGGCCGCCGCGCAGCGGCCATGGCCTCGGCCATGGCGCGCCCGGCCGCGGGCGGCAGCGCCATCATCGAGGCCAGCGTGGCGCAGTATTTGAGGAAGGTTCGGCGGGTGACACCCTGCCGCGCAAGTGTGTCGATCAACGGACCCTGCATGATGCGTGCCTCCTGACTAAAACCCACCGCCTCGAAAACGCTGCTGCTCAGATCACCTTAGAGGTCGGAAATCAGCAACTCAAGTGTTTCCAGACCGATCGCCACATCCTGGGGATGGGCCTTCACCAGTTCGGGAACGAAAGCCACCTCGATGAACTGCGAGGTGACCGCGCCCTGCTCGTTGTGATGCGTCACCCACCAGATGCCGGGGCAGGCGGTCTCGTTCAGCGTGGATTCGCCGCTGGCCTGCAGGGTGACGGCAATCTCGCCCGACCCCAGCTTGTCGTGCAGCCAGTCGAGGTCGGCCGGCGTCAGCGGCAGCGCGGAAAGATCGATGGCAGAGGCTTCGCCGGTCTCCAGCAGGCATTTCACCTGCTCGGCCAGTTCGCGCAGCAGCGGCGGCGCGTTGCCGGTCAGGCCGGGTTCGCCCGGGGTCGGCGTGATGACGTGGATGGGGATGGCGTCAAGCGACATGCTGCCATTCCTGGATCAGTTCGCGGATTGCCGCACAGGCAGACGGAATGGCGGCCGCGACGGCAGGGGTCGGCTGTTCGCCCCAGTCGACGACGTCGGGCCTGATCGCCAGCATCGCGCGTTTTTCGGGCCAGTGTCCGGCCAGCATCGCGATGACGCGCAGATCGGTCAGCCCCACCTCGTGAACCGTGGACTTGCGATTGCTCATCAGAAAAGCGTCCATGTCCTCCCCTTTCAGCAACGCCCACTCGCCCGGGTGGGTCTTGATATTGGCGGCATCGACGACGATCAGCGCATCGGCATCCTCGATCGGCCCCGCCAGGGTGAACGACAGCGTGCCGCCATCGAGCAGGGTTACATCGGGCCAGTTCGCCAGTTCGGGTTCGAGCGCCTGCAGCACGTGAATGCCGATGCCTTCGTCGGTGAGCAGGGTGTTGCCGATGCCGAGCACGAGCATTTTCATGGTTTCAATCTATCAGCCCGCTGTTCGAATAACAACCAGGTAATTCTCTCAAACGTATGATTATCAATAATAATTTTGCAACACTCCCGGTCGGGCGCAGGGTCGGCAAATCACATATACTGATCTGAGTGTAGTTACTGATTGCCGCACATGTGCCTTGCCATTCCGATGCAGATCGAATCGATCGAAGGCTTTACCGCCCGCTGCCAGGCCAAGGGCGTGTGGCGCGACGTCAGCCTGTTCATGATGCAGGACGCGCCGCCCGCGATCGGCGACTTCGTCATGGTGCACGTCGGCTACGCCATCCAGAAAATAGCCGAGTCGGACGCCCGCACCACCTGGGAGCTGCTGGACCAGATTCTGGAGGAAAGCGGTGCATGAACTGGCGGTTGCCCAGGCGCTGGTCGAGCAGGTGGACGCCGTGATCGATCAGCATGGCGCGACGCACGCCACTCTGATTCGCGTGCGCATCGGCCCGCTCGCAGGCGTGGTGCCCGAACTGCTGGCGACTGCGTTTCCGCTCGCCGCCGCCGGCAGCCGCATGGAACACGCCGAACTTGGATTTACCCTCGCGCCGATCCAGGTGCGCTGCCAGACCTGCGGCTCCGAGACCGAGGCCGCGATGAATCGCCTGATCTGCGGCGCCTGCGGCGACTGGCACACCCAGATCCTCTCCGGCGACGAACTCCTGCTCGAAAGCGTCGAACTCGAAACCACCCCTTCTCTGACCCCTGAATCCTGACTCATGGCCCCTGAAAAATGTGTGATACCTGCGGCTGCAACCTCACTCCCGGCAACCAACACCTCGCGTTCAAGCCCGTCGCCAAAGGTGCGACCGCGGTGTCGGTGCTGAAAGGCCTGTTGGCGAAGAACGACGACCAGGCCGCGCACAACCGCGCGCACTTCGACCGCCGCGGCATCCTCGCCATCAACCTGATGTCCTCGCCCGGCTCGGGCAAGACCGCGCTGCTGGAAGCCACGCTCGTCGCGCTCAAAAACGAATTCACCTGCGCCGTGATCGAGGGCGATCTGGAAACCGAAAACGACGCCGAGCGCATTCGCGCCAAGGGCGTGCAGGCGCACCAGATCGTCACCGGCACCGCCTGCCACCTCGACGCCCATCTGGTGCATGACGCGCTGCATCACATGACGCTCGACGGCGTCGACCTCCTGTTCATCGAGAACGTCGGCAACCTCGTCTGCCCCGCCAGCTTCGACCTCGGCCAGCACCTCAACGTCACCCTGCTCTCGGTCACCGAGGGCGACGACAAGCCGGCCAAGTACCCGGTGATGTTCCGCGCCGCCGACGCCATGCTGCTGACCAAGACCGACCTCCTGGCCGTGCTCGACGACTTCGATCCCGACAAGGCCGAAGCGCACCTGCGCAATCTCGCCAACCCGGCGCCGGTGATGCGGCTGTCGGCGCGCAAGGACATGGGCATGGACGCCTGGCTGAATTGGCTGCGCGAGCAGTTCGCCGCCCAGCGCGCCCGCGTGGCCATTGGCCAGTCGCGTCGGCCGGCGATCCAGCGTGATGGCATGAAATATCACAGCGTCACCGCCTAATGATTGAGGCCCGCGCCTGGCTGGAGAAAATCCACGCCCTCAACTTCGACCGCACGGTGAAGATCATGAACGTGTGCGGCGGACACGAGCGCTCGATCACCCAAGCCGGCCTGCGCGGCGCACTGCCGAAATGGGTCGAACTGGTGCCCGGCCCCGGTTGCCCGGTGTGCGTGTGCCCGGAAGAGGACGTCTACCAGGCGATGCAGCTGGCGCTCAGGGACCGCGTGATCCTGGTCGCGTTCGGCGACATGCTGCGGGTGCCGGTCAACGTGAAGAAGGGCGAGGTGCGCTCGCTCGCCGAGGCGCAGGCCGCCGGCGCCGACGTGCGGCCGATCGCCAGCCCGCTCGATGCGCGCAGGATCGCGCGCGACAACCCGGACCGCCCGGTGGTGTTCTTCGCCGCCGGCTTCGAGACCACCACCGCGCCGGTCGCGGCGATGCTGGCCGAGGGCATTCCGGACAACCTGTCCATCCTGCTGTCCGGCCGGCTGACCTGGCCGGCGGTGGCGATGCTGCTCGGTAGTTTTGAATCCAGCCCGGGCACCCCCGGCTTCGACGCGCTGGTCGCGCCTGGCCACGTCTCCACCGTGATGGGGCCGGAGGAATGGGCCTTCGTCGTCGACCGCCACGAAATCCCCGCTGCGGTCGCCGGCTTCGCGCCGGAGTCGCTGCTGGCCTCGTTCTATTCGGTGCTGCGGCAGCTCAAAAGCGGCGAGCGCTTTCTCGACAACTGCTACCGCGAAGTCGCGCATCCGGGCGGCAATCCCACCGGCCGCCGCCTGCTCGATGACACCCTGGCCGTCGTCGACGCCAACTGGCGCGGCATCGGCATCATTCCCAACTCGGGCTATGCGCTGAAGCCTGCCTTCGCCAAACACGACGCCCGCCTGCTATTCCCCGACCATGCCGACGCAGACTCCAATCAACCCGGCCGCCGCCGCGCCGGTGAAATGCCGCCCGGCTGCGATTGCGCGCAGGTGGTGTTGGGGAAAATTTACCCCAACCAGTGCCGCATCTACGGCCGTGCCTGCACCCCGCGCAATCCGGTCGGCCCCTGCATGGTGTCGGACGAAGGCGCCTGCCGCATCTGGTGGGCGGGCGGCGTGCGCGTAGCGGTCGATGCCTGAGCGCGTCGCCCGACGCATTTCGATCAGCGGCCGGGTGCAGGGCGTGGGCTTCCGGCCCTTCGTCTACCGCCTCGCGCAGCAGCACCAGATCACCGGCTGGGTGCGCAACGTCGATGGTTCAGTGGAAATCCACGCCGAAGGCGAGTTGTCGCAACTGCAGCGCTTCAGCGACGCGCTGCTCGCCGAAGCGCCGCCGCTGTCGGCACCCGGCCCGCTCACGATCACTGACTGCACTTCAGAACAGGCGCAGGAATTTTCCATACTCGATAGCGCGGCATCGAGCCACGCCTGCCCGAATGATGCATCGTCAAAAATGGCCGATGCATGGTCCATCCACGTTCCGCCCGACGGCTTCGTCTGCGCCGACTGCCTGACCGAACTGCACGACCCGGCCAACCGCCGCCACCGCTATCCCTTCATCAACTGCACCCAGTGCGGCCCGCGCTATACCTTGATTACCGCCCTGCCCTACGACCGTCCGAACACGGCCATGCGCGACTTCGCGATGTGCCCGGACTGCCGGCAGGAATACGAGAACCCGCTCGACCGCCGCTTCCACGCCGAGCCGATCGCCTGCCCGGCGTGCGGCCCGCATCTGCAATTCGTCTCGGGCGAAGCGACGCACGACGGCGATGAAGCGGCGCTGGCGGCTGCGGTCGCAGCGCTCAGGGCCGGGAATATCGTCGCGGTCAAAGGCGTCGGTGGCTATCACCTGCTGTGCGATGCAAGGAACGACGACGCTGTCTCAAGCCTGCGCACGCGCAAGCCGCGCCCGGCCAAGCCGCTGGCTGTGATGCTGCGTGATATCAATTCCTTGCACTCAGTTGTTCGCACCACGCCTGAGATTGAAAGGGTGCTCGCCGCGCCCGAACGCCCCATCGTGCTGCTGCCGAAGCGCGCCGATGCCGGGCTCTCCGGGCACATCGCCCCCGGCCTCGCGGAGGTCGGCTGCATCCTGCCCTACTCGCCGCTGCACGATCTCTTGCTGAGTGATTTTGATGGTCCCCTGGTTGCCACCTCGGGCAATCTTTCCGGCGAGCCGGTGCTGACCGACAACACGGAAGCGCAGGCCCGCCTCGCCCACATCGCCGATGCCTTCCTGCACCACGACCGGCCCATCGTGCGCCCGGCCGACGACCCGGTGTATCGCGTGATCGCCGGCGTGGCGCGTCCCCTGCGCCTGGGGCGCGGCAGCGCGCCGCTGGAACTCGAACTGCCCGTGTCGCTTCCCGAACCCGTGCTGGCGCTCGGCAGCCATATGAAGAACACGCTCTGCCTCGCTTGGGGCACACGCGCAGTCGTCTCGCCGCACATCGGCGAACTCGACACGCCGCGCAGCCTGGACACCCTGGCCCAGGTCGCGGCGGACCTGCAGCGCCTGTACCAGGTGCAGGCGACCCGGCTGATCGTCGACCACCACCCGGGCTACGGCACTCGCCGCTTCGCCCGCGACAGCGGCTTGCCCCTGACCGAAATCTGGCATCACCCCGCCCATGCCTCGGCGCTGGCGTGGGAATTCCCGGAAGTGAACGAATGGATCGTGTTCGCCTGGGACGGCGTCGGCTTCGGCATGGATCAGACCCTGTGGGGCGGCGAAGCCTTCACCGGCGCGCCCGGCCGCTGGCAGCGCGCCGCCTCGTTTCGCCCCTTCCGACTGCCCGGCGGCGACAAGGCCGGCCGCGAACCGTGGCGCGCCGCCGCGGCCGTGCTGTGGGAAGCCGGTCAGTCCGCACCGTTCGCGCCTGAACCTTTGCACCAGGCC
>JBAVWB010000122.1:0-37296 GCA_049697615.1 Thiobacillus sp.
CTTCCTTGGTGACTTTTGCGTACATGACACCCTCGGGATAAACCAGTACATGCGGGCCGTTGCAGGGGCCGAGGCAACCGGTGTTGCTGAGAGCGAAGCGGCCGTTCAGATTGCGCTGCTGGAAAGCGTAGGCGAATTCCTCCCACACTTCGGTGGCGCCGCTTTGCATGCAGGAGCCGCGCGGGTGGCCGGGGCCGCGATTCTGGACGCAGACGAAGACGTGTTTTTCTGGCTTAGGCAAGATGGTTCTCCATGAAAAAGCATTAAGGCGTTATCCGCGAAGGACGCGAAGTGGCGCGAAGGAAACCCCCAAAGATCAGATCAGGGGTTGATGAGTTTCTTCGCGTTTCTTCGTGTCCTTCGCGGATGAGGGGTTTATCCGAACTTGAACAGGATGCCGTAGCCGCCGCGCGGATATTCCCAGTCCACGTTGCGATAGGTCGAGCAGATGATGCGGCAGGTGCCGCATTCCAGGCAGCCGTCTGTGATCAGCACCACCTGGCCGTTGCCTTCCGCGGTGTAGCAACCCGCCGGGCAGCACACCGTGCATTCCTGGGTCTTGCACTCCACCCTGCAGGTGGCGGGGTCGATGATGTTGATGTGCGGCCGCCCGGCGTCGACGCGGTAGCGGTTCTGGAACAGCTTTTCTTCAACTTTTACGGGGATCATTCGAATGCCCTCCACATTTTGAAAGCGTCGCCCATCAATCCGAACAGGGAGCGGCGTTGTTTGAAGCTCTTGCGGATCTCGCGCTCCTTGGTTTTCTTGTCCACGCCGTCCACGGTGAGCATGGTGTGGGCAGCGCGGTTGAGCAGCTCGGGATAGGTGGTGAAGAAATGGTTGTTCTTGTGGAATATCTCCGGCATGTTCTTGTACTTCTTCATGTCCTTCATGACGAAGCTGTCTTCAAGCCTGCCCTGGTAGAGGGCGAGGTTGGACGCGGACAGCGGCAGTTTCTTTTCCCGCAGGTCGATCACGGTCTCGGCGGCGTAGCGACCGGTGGTCATGGCCAGGTTGGAGCCTTCGCGATGCACCGCGTTGACGAACATGCCCGCATCGCCCACGATCATCCAGCCTTCGCCGTAGAGTTTCGGCATGGCCTTGTAGCCGCCTTCGGGGATCAGGTGCGCGGTGTATTCCTTCATCTCGCCGCCCGCGAGCAGCGGCTTGATCGCGGGGTGCGCCTTCATCTTTTCCAGCAGTTCGTAGGGCGTGATCTTCTGCTGCTTGAAGTCGGACAGCATGCAGCCGACGCCGATGGTGAGCGAATCCTTGTTGGTGTAGAGGAAGCCGGTGCCCATCATGCCCTGGGTGATCTTGCCTGCCATCTCGATCACCACGCCTTCGCCCTCGCCGATGTTGAAGCGGCTCTGGATGGTCTCTTCCGGCAGGAAGTGGATTTCCTTCACCGCCAGCGCCACGTCCTTGGGTTCGAGTTCGGCGTGGAATCCCGCCTTCTTCGCCAGCAACGAATTCACTCCGTCGGCGAGAATCACCACATCGGCGTAGATCGCGCCGCCTTCGCGGTCGGTCTGCACCCCGATCACCCGGTTGCCATCCATGAGCAGGTTGTTGACGGTGGTTTCGCACACCACCAGCGCGCCCGCGTCCTGCACCCGTTTCGAGAACCACTTGTCGAACTGGGCGCGAATGATGGTGTAGCGGTTGAACGGCTCCTGGTTGAACTCGGCGGAGCGGTAGGTGGTGCCGATATAGGATTCGTCGTCCAGCACCCACATCTGCTGCTCGATCAGGTGGCGCTCGAGCGGCGCGTCTTCGCGGAAATCCGGAATGATTTCCTCCAGCGCCTTCGAGTACAGGATCGCGCCCTGCACGTTCTTGGAGCCGGGGTATTCGCCACGCTCGATCTGCAGCACTTTCAGTCCGGCCTTGGCCATGGTGTAGGCGGCGGCGTTGCCGGAAGGCCCCGCGCCGATCACGATGGCATCAAATTTTTCGTCCATGTTTCTTCTCCTGTACTGCAAACTCTTTCTTTACCGTGAGGGCGTGTAGGAGCGGCGCCCCCGCCGCGATTGCCCGCACCGCGCAAACGCCAGCAATCGGCCCGAGGGCGGGCCTCCTACACGTGTTTCACACTGCCACTTTGGCCGTCGCCAACTGCTGCCTAAACGCGTCCGTCAACGCCGGCAATATCGTCATCGCGTTGCCGACGATGCCGTAGGTGGCGAAGTCGAAGATCGGCGCGTTGGGGTCGCTGTTGATGGCGATGATCACGTCCGATGCGTCCATGCCCACCCGGTGCTGGATGGCGCCGGAAATGCCGGCGGCGATGTAGAGCTTGGGGCGCACGGTCTTGCCGGACTGGCCGACCTGCCGATCCAGATCCACCCAGCCCGCCTGCACCACCGGGCGCGTCGCGCCGACTTCGGCGCCGAGCACCTTGGCCAAATCCCATATCAGCTGGAAATTCTCCGGACGCTTCATGCCGCGCCCGCCGGACACGATGATGTCGGCGAAGGGCAGCTGCGGTTTGCCCGCGAGGTTGTCCGGGATGTATTCGAGCACCTTGGTGACGATGTCGGTCTCGATCATCCCCAACGGATGTTCGGTGATGCTGCCGCTGCGCGTCTCGTCCTTTTTCGGCATGCTCATCACCCGGGGCCGCACCGTGGCCATCTGCGGCCGGTAGTTGAGGGTGACGATGGTGCACAGCAGGCTGCCGCCGAAGGTCGGCCGTGTCGCCGCGAGGCTACGGTTTTCCATGTCGATGTTGAGTTCGGTGCAGTCGGCGGTGAGGCCGGTCTGCAAGGTGGTGGCGACGCTGCCCGCCAGGTCGCGGCCGAGGGTGGTGGCGCCGAGCAGCAGGATTTCCGGCTGATAGGCGTTGACCAGATCGGTCAGCCCCTTGGTGAAGGGCTGGTTGCGATAGTCGGCCATGACCGGATCTTCCATCAGGTAGCACAGGTCGGCGCCGTAGTGGAAGGCCTCCTCGCAGAAGCGCCGCGTCTGGATGCCGGGCGCGCCCATCACCACGCCGGCCAGCGGGACGCCGAGCTTGTCCGCGAGCTTGCGGCCTTCACCCATGAGCTCCCACGACACGGGATGGGCGACGCCGCGCTCGTGTTCGACGAATACCCACACGCCTTTATAGGACGCCAGGCGCGGATCCAGTTCGAACTTGCGCCGACCGGCGGGTTTCTTCGGTGGTTCCTGTTCAGTTGCTTCACTCATGACTCAGTCCTTCCGGGTTTGCGTTCTAGGCGTTGGCCTTGCCGATTTCTTCGGCCAGGTCCGGGTACTTGGTGAACATCTTCGTCAGCAGCGTGACGGCAAGATCCTTGGGCTGCTTGCTTTCGCAGTCGATGATTTCCGCTCGCTGCGATTTGGCCTGCGGTGCGAACACCTTGCTCACGATGGTGGGCGAGCCCTTGAGGCCGATCTTGGTCACGTCCTCGATGCCGGCGGCGTCCTTGTCCCATTGCTTGAGGGGATAACGCGCGGCGCGGAACATGTTGGGCATGGTCGCGAAGCGCATTTCGTTGGTGCCTTCGAGCATGGTGATGAGGCAGGGCAGCCGGGTTTGCAGCACCTGAACGCCGCCTTCCGCGCGGCGATGCAGGGTGATTTCCTTCTTGTCCAGATCGAGGCCGACGATGCTGGAGACGTAGGTCAGCAACTGCAGGTCCAGCCGTTTGGCGATGCCGGGGCCGACCTGCGCGGTGTCGCCGTCGATGGTCTGCTTACCAGCGAAGACGATGTCCACCGGCATGTCTTCCTGGATTTTCCTGATGGCGGACGCCAGCGCGAAACTGGTGGCCAGGGTGTCGGAGCCGGCGAAGGCGCGGTCGGTCACCAGGATGGCGTCGTCGGCGCCGAAGGAGATGGCCTTGCGCAGTGCGGCTTCGGCCTGCGGCGGCCCCATGCACAGCACGGTGACGCGGCCGCCATATTCATCCTTCAGGCGCAGCGCTGCTTCCAGCGAGAACAGGTCGTAGGGATTGACGATGGCCGGCACGCCCTGGCGCATGATGGTGTTGGTCACCGGATGCACGCGAATCTGCGCGCTATCCGGAACCTGCTTGATGCAAACGACGATATGCATGATGGTTGCTCCTAGCGGGACGACAGTGCCGAGCGCATGCTGTCGAGTGACACGTGCTGTTTTCCGTCCGTGTCCTGGAATACCTTGAACACCCTCTCCTGCGCCGCCGTGGAGTTGACGAAGTCGCTGTAGGCCTTGTTCAGCGTCTCCTTGCACACGCCGTGCAGCGTGCCGTCGTCCATCTCCGCCGTACCCGGCGTTGCCCGCAGATACTGGTTGAAGCGCTTCAGGATGTGCAGCCGGTTCACGTTGACGACGGCCTGGTCGTAGGGAACCTGGAAATAGTCCAGGAACTCTTCCGCCGCTGAAAAGGTGCTCATGTATTTGAGTAGGTCGCTCATGGTTTTCCCGTCGGTGAAGTTCAGTGAGTGGTTCGTCTCGATCTGCTTGCCAGATGGGTCGGCTCGCAGATGTCGCTGCAGGTGGCGCAGTCGTTCGTGGCCGGCGTCGCCTCGCCATCCGGCGATACGCCCAGACGCTTTTCAAGCTGGGCGATGCGTTCGAGCAGGCAGGAAATCGCCTTGCCCACCGGGTCCGGCATCAGGTGGTGGTCCAGGTCGATGCCCTGCTGGGTGATGCGCCGCTGGCTCTCCGGCAGCACCACGCGGCCGGGGATACCGACCACCGTCATGCTGTCCGGCACATCCTGGATCACCACCGAATTCGCGCCGACGCGCGCGCCGTATCCGACCGTGATCGGGCCGAGGATCTTCGCGCCTGCCCCCACCACCACGCCGTCGCACAGGGTGGGATGGCGCTTGCCGGAATTCCAGGAGACGCCGCCGAGGGTGACGCCGTGGTAGAGCGTGACATCGTCGCCGACCTCGGCGGTCTCGCCGATGACGACACCGCAGCCGTGGTCGATGAAGAAGCGGCGGCCGATGGTGGCGCCAGGATGGATGTCGATCTGGGTGAACATGCGCGCGAAGAAGCTCATGAAGCGCGCGGGATAGCGCCAGCGACGCCCCCACAAAACGTGGCTGAGGCGATGCCAGAACAGGGCATGGATGCCGGGGTAGGTGGTGATGACTTCCCAGGTGGTGCGCGCGGCCGGGTCGCGCTGGAACACGCAGGCCACGTCTTCGCGCAGCAAGGCGAACAATCCGGGCGCAAGATGCGGCGCCGGGGCGGCCAGGGTGTGGGGGTCGATCATCGCGGTCATGGTGCTTCTCCCGGTCAGGACTGAACCGATGCGCGCGGCATCGCTTCCAGATAGAAGCGTTCGAGGTCGGCAGCGCTCGGCGTCCGCTTGGTGGAAACGGCATGTTCACGAATGCGTGCGAGCATGGCCCTGGCTTCGAATTCGGTGAGCGCGATGCCGATCCCGGCGTACGCATGCATCACCGCGCTGGCGCCCGAATGTTTGCCGAGCACCAGCGTGTGGCTGCGCCCGACTGTTTCCGGCGCCACGCCCTGGTAGTTGAGCGGATTCTTGATCAGGCCGTCCACGTGGATGCCCGACTCGTGCGTGAACACGGCATCGCCGACGATGCTCTTGTTCGCCGGAATCGGGCGGCCCGAAGCGATCGATACCAGGCGCGAGATCTCCGGGAAATGGCGGCTGTCGATGCCGGTTTCGATGTTGTAGAGATGGTGCATCGCGGTGACGGTCTCCTCCAGCGCGGCATTGCCGGCGCGTTCGCCCAGGCCGTTGACCGTGGTGTTGATGTGGCTGGCGCCCGCCAGCACGGCGGCCAGCGTGTTTGCCGTGGCCATGCCGAGGTCGTTGTGGGCGTGCATTTCGAGTTCGAGATCCGTCGCCTCGCGCAGCTGGTTCATGCGCTTGTAGGTGCTGAACGGGTCCAGCAGCCCGAGCGTGTCGGCGAAGCGGAAGCGCCGCGCGCCGGCGGCCTGCGCCGTATCGACCACGCGCAGCAGAAAATCCGGATCCGCGCGCGAGGCGTCTTCACCGCCGACGCTGACGTCCATGCCCATGTCCTGGGCGCGGTTGACGAAACGGCTGACGGTGTCCAGCACCCATTCCCGATCGCGTCCCAGCTTGTGGCGGATTTGAATATCGGAAACGGGGATCGACAGATTGACGATCTGCACGCCGCAGCTGGCGGCGGCCAAGAGATCGGGTTCGCACATGCGGCCCCAGACCATCAGGCTCGACGGCAGGCCCAGGCTGGCGATGGCGAGAATGCTCTCGCGTTCTTCCGGCCCCATGACCGGGATGCCCACTTCCATTTCGGCCACGCCCGCTGCGGCCAGGGCGCGCGCGATGGCGATGCGTTCTTCGGCGCTGAAGCTCACGCCCGCGGTCTGCTCGCCATCGCGCAGGGTCGTGTCATTGACGATTACAGAAGATTGGGCCATGTCCGCTCCGAAGAAGAAGTGCTTACAACCAGCAATCAGCAAGGGGCGTGCCAGAGGAAATTGCTACGTGCAATCAGTCAGTTACAGGTTCTGGCGGGGATCGGCCGAGGGGGCGTAAACGACATTTGTCGGGGATTGTAGGGATTGCGACAGGGGGCGGGGCGACGCCCAAGGAGAGGAGACGGTGCATTCCTTATAAGTTGTCACCCCGGCGGTGCGCGGTTGTTACAGCTTTAGCTGTTTACAACCGCGGCCTGCCCCTTGCGGGTGAAAGCCGGGGTCCAGATGCTTGATTTAACTGGATTCCGGCGTACGCCGGAATGACGGTTGTGGACTTGTTCAGGGTTTCCCCAGGAAGCCACGGTTTTGTCCGCTTCGCGGTTGTGTTTTTTCATACTGGATTCCGGCCTCCGCCGGAATGACGGGCTGATGGATTACTTGGGGTCAATGCCCTTCCTTGACCATGTTGATCGAGTACCTGGGAATCTCGATCACCAGGTCGGTGCCATCGACGATGGCCTGGCAGGCGAGGCGCGATTCCGGCTCCAGACCCCATGCCTTGTCGAGCAGATCGTCTTCTTTTTCGGTGCAGGGATTCAGGGAGGCGAATCCTTCACGCACGATGATGTGGCACGTGGTGCAGGCGCAGGATTGTTCGCACGCATGGTCGAGTTCGATTCCGGCGGCGAGCAGGCTGTCGCAAATGGTGGCGCCGCTTGCGGCATCCAGCGCGTCGCCGTCCGGACACAGGCTTGCATGCGGCAGTACGATGATTTGCGGCATATTCTTAAACCTCGATCGCATCCAGCCGCCGGCCCGTCAGGGCGCGCTGAATGCTTGCGTCCATGCGGCGGGCGGCGAACTGGGCAGTGGCCCGGTTGAGCGAGTCGGCCGCGCGCTTGATGGCGACGTGGTCCTGGCCGTTCAGCAGGACGTGGAGGGTGTCCATGGCGCGGCCGATGGCGATGCGCTCCGTGTCGGACAGCAGCCGTAAGCCATCCTCATCCAGCGCCGCCTGCGTGGCCTCGAGCAGACGCAGGCCGTCCACCCGCTGCTCGCGCAGATTGCGTGCGTCCATGTCGTTTTTGGCATGGGTGAAGGAGTCCTGCAGCATGCGCGCGATTTCGTCGTCGCCGAGGCCGTAGGACGGCTTGACCTCGATGGCGGTCTGCACGCCGCTGGTCTGCTCGTGGGCGGACACGGACAGCAGGCCATCGGCGTCGACCTGGAAGGCGACGCGGATACGTGCCGCGCCTGCCACCATGGGCGGAATGCCGCGCAGTTCGAAGCGCGCGAGGGAACGGCAGTCGCCGACCAGTTCGCGTTCGCCCTGCACCACATGGATGCTGATGGCGGTCTGGCCGTCCTTGAAGGTGGTGAACTCCTGGGCGCGTGCGACCGGGAGGGTGGCGTTGCGCGGAACGACTTTTTCCACCAGGCCGCCCATGGTTTCGAGTCCCAGCGACAGCGGGATCACGTCGAGCAGCAGCCAATCGTCCGTTTTGTGGTTGCCCACCAGCAGATTGGCCTGCATGGCGGCACCCAGCGCCACGACCTTGTCCGGGTCGAGGTTGGTGAGCGGCTCGCGCTTGAAGAAATCGGCCACGGCGGCGCGCACGTGGCGCATGCGGGTGGAGCCGCCGACCAGCACCACGCCGTCGATGTCGTCCATGCCAAGGCCGGCGTCGCGCAGGGCTTTGCGGGTGGGGCCCAGGGTCTTGGCGATCAGGCCGGCGGTGAGCGCGAAGAAGGTCTCGGCGGCGAGGCTGAGGTCGAGCTCCACGCCGGAGGCGAGCGTGGCGCGAATGCGCGCCTCGTCATGCCCGGTGAGGGTTTCCTTGGCCTTGCGCGCCAGGCTCAGCAACAGCCGGCTATCCGTGACGCTGGCCTCCGCGACTCCGCCCTGCTCGACGATCCAGCGATAAATGCATTCGTCGAAATCGTCGCCGCCCAGCGCGGAATCGCCGTTGGTGGCGACCACCTCGAAGATGCCTTGCCTGAGGCGCAGGATGGAAATATCGAAGGTGCCGCCGCCCAGATCGTAGATGCAGAAGGTGCCCTGCGATGCCGTGTCGAGGCCATATGCGATGGCGGCCGCGGTCGGCTCGTTCAGCAGGCGCAGCACGTTGAGGCCGGCCAGCCGCGCGGCATCCTTGGTGGCCTGGCGCTGGGCGTCGTCGAAGTAGGCCGGCACGGTGATGACCGCGCCGGTCAACTCGCCGCCCAGGCTGGCTTCGGCACGGCTGCGCAGCACCTTGAGAATTTCGGCCGACACCTCCACCGGGCTTTTCACGCCGGCGTGCGTCTCGATGCGCACCATGCCGGGGGCATCGACGAAGCGGTAAGGCGTGGCGGATGCGCCGGGCACGTCCTTGAGCCCGCGCCCCATGAAGCGCTTGACCGAAGCGATGGTGTTGTGGGGGTCGTCGGTCTGGCGCAACTGCGCCTCCAGGCCGACTTCCGGGATGCCATCCTTCAGGTAACGCACGACCGACGGCAGCAGGGCACACCCGCTTTCATCCTCCAGCACGGCTGCCGACCCGCTGCGCACCGTGGCGACCAGGGAATTGGTGGTGCCCAGGTCGATTCCGACGGCCAGCCGGTGCTGGTGGGGGTCTGCGCATAAACCCGGTTCTGCAATATGAAGGAGGGCCATGATGTTCTCCTATACGTTGAAGCTTTCGCCGCAGCCGCAGGAATTCTTCACGTTGGGGTTGTTGAATTTGAAGCCTTCGTTCAGGCCTTCGCGCACGAAATCCAGTTCGGTGCCTTCGAGGAAGGTCAGGCTCTTGGGATCGATCAGCACGGTGACGCCGTAGGACACGAAGGCGATGTCATCGGGCAGGGTTTCGTCCACGAACTCAAGCGTGTAGGCCATGCCGGAGCAGCCGCTGGTGCGCACGCCCAGGCGCAGGCCAACCCCCTTGCCGCGTTGGTCGAGGAATTTTTGCACCCGGTTGGCGGCGCGTTCCGACAGCGTGATAGCCATGTCCCCTCCCCTACACCGAAAACGATTCGCCGCAACCGCAGGTCGACACGGCATTCGGGTTGTTGATCACGAAGCGCGCACCTTCGAGGCTTTCCTTGTAGTCGATTTCGGCGCCCATCAGGTACATGTAGCTCATCGGATCGACCAGCAGCGTGACGCCGCAGTTTTCCACCACGGTGTCATCTTCGGCACTGTTCTCGTCGAAGCTGAAGCCGTACTGGAAGCCGGAACAGCCACCGCCCGAAACCGAGACGCGCAGCTTGAGCGCGGCATTGCCTTCATCCAGGATGATTTCCTTGACCTTGATTGCAGCCGCATCGGTAAAGATGATGGGGCTGGCTGTCGTCTGCATGTCCATGGGTCGATCTCCTGTGTGGGTGGTGCCTAGGCGGCAGCCGGATCGCAGGCTGCATAGCCGGCGCTGACGACTTCGTGCTTGTTGCGATAGTCGGCGACCGCGGCCTTGATCGCGTCCTCGGCCAGGATCGAGCAGTGGATCTTGACCGGCGGCAGCGCCAGTTCCTCGGCGATGGCGGTGTTCTTGATGGCCAGCGCCTGATCCAGCGTCTTGCCCTTGACCCATTCGGTCACCAGCGAGCTGGAGGCGATGGCCGAACCGCAGCCGTAAGTCTTGAAGCGTGCTTCCTCGATGATGCCGTCGTCGTTCACCTTGATTTGCAGCTTCATCACGTCGCCGCAGGCCGGGGCCCCGACCATGCCGGTGCCCACCGAAGCGTCGTCTGTTTCGAGCGCCCCGACATTGCGGGGGTTTTCATAGTGGTCCAGTACTTTGTCGCTGTAAGACATGTGACTCTCCTTTGTGTGCGGCGCTTAGTGAGCGGCCCATTGCACGGAATTCAGGTCTACGCCGGCGCAGTGCATGTCCCACAACGGCGACAGATCGCGCAGCTTGCCGACGTGCTTGTGGAGCAGCTGCACGGCGTAGTCGATTTCTTCCTCGGTGGTGAAACGGCCGATGGAGAAGCGGATCGAGCTGTGCGCCAGCTCGTCGTTGCGTCCCAGCGCCTTCAGCACGTAGGACGGCTCCAGGCTGGCCGAGGTGCAGGCCGAGCCGCTGGATACCGCGAGATCCTTGATCGCCATCATCAGCGATTCGCCCTCGACGAAATTGAAGCTCGCGTTGAGGTTGTGCGGCACGCGGCGCTGCATGTCGCCGTTGAGGTGCACTTCGTCCAGCGTGCTGATGCCGGCCCACAGCCTGTCGCGGAGCATGCGGATGCGTTCGTTCTCGGCGGCCATTTCCTCGGCGGCGACGCGGAAGGCCGCGCCCATGCCGACGATCTGATGGGTCGCCAGCGTGCCGGAGCGCATGCCGCGCTCGTGGCCGCCGCCGTGCATCTGCGCCTCCAGGCGGATGCGCGGCTTGCGTCGCACGTACAGGGCGCCGATGCCTTTGGGGCCGTAGGTCTTGTGGGCGGAGAAGGACATCAGATCGACTTTCAGCCGGCCAAGGTCGATCGGCGTCTTGCCGGTGGACTGCGCCGCGTCCACATGGAACAGCACCCCCTTGGCGCGGCAAAGTTCGCCGAGGGTGTCGATGTCCTGGATCACGCCGATTTCGTTGTTCACGTGCATGACCGAGGCGAGAATCGTGTCGGGGCGGATGGCGGCCGTGAATTTGTCCAGGTCGAGCAGGCCGTTCGGCTCGGGATCGAGGTAGGTAACTTCGAATCCCTGCCGCTCCAGTTCGCGCATCGGATCGAGCACCGCCTTGTGCTCGGTGCGCACGGTGATCAGGTGCTTGCCCTTGCCCTTGTAGAACTGCGCCGCGCCCTTGATGGCGAGGTTGTCCGACTCGGTTGCACCCGAAGTCCAGACGATTTCCCTGGGATCGCAGTTCACCAGCCCCGCAACCTCTTCGCGCGCCTGTTCCACGGCTTGATCCGCATCCCAGCCAAAGGCGTGCGAACGCGAGGCCGGATTGCCGAATTTTTCCGTCAGGTACGGGATCATCTTTTCCGCTACGCGCGGGTCGATCGGCGTGGTCGCGGAGTAGTCGAGATAGATGGGCACCTTGGGCATGAACGTCTCGCTCGGGTTGGCTTGCGTTGAAGGGGCGGCATCGTGCACCGCCGGTCATGCCTGACTAAAAGCAACTCATGTGCCATGTCTGATAAATAGTGATAAGCGATTGAATAGACATAACAAAATTGCCTGACTGGGCGGCATCCGCCCGTGTAGGCTTTGTCTGTTTTGCGACAAAGGCGCTGCTGTTTTCCGGGTTGCGTATCGTTTTCCCGGGCGCAGTCGTGCCAGGCCATGGGCCGGCCCCCCGCCGCGACCGATGGCAAGCCGTGCGTGATGTGCTTCGTCGACGGCGGCCTTGCAGACCACACCCCAACAGAACGCGCCTTTTGTCGCATTCATGACACGGGGCGTGCGGCGTGAGATTCCGGCATTTCGGTGCCGGATCATGGACTTAGGATTGTTGGTGCTGCTGGCATTGCTCTTGCTGCAGCAAGCTTGATCGAAACCCCTTCAACTTTTGCAAAGAGCACACCATGACCACGCTAGACCAGACCGCCTTCAAACAACTCGATGCCGAGAAGCGCTTGCAGAATCCGGTATTCAAGGACGCCACCGGCGAAACCGGCCGCTTCGGATTTCGTGGCGAAATCGCCATCAAGTTCGCGCAGCAGCTTGCCGACGAAGCGCGCCCGCCCGAGCTGACGGCCGACCAGGTGATCGCCGTGGCGCAGGAAGGCAAGCCGGGCATCGACTTCATGGCGGCCTATCTGCTTTCCTTCGAATACCTGAAGCCCCTGGTGGACGCGATGGGTTCCACCCTGAATGCGGACGGCAAGTATTTTCTGTTCTGCGACAACATCGACCTGTCCAAGCGCTATCAAGTCGCTTACAACGGCGCGACGTTTTATGTGCTGCCTATTTCCGAGGCGACGGTTTACAACGAACTGCTGGATTTGCTCTATCTGGAACGCCTCGATCTCAAGCGCCTGGATTCAGCCGGAAAGGTGA
Organism: Thiobacillus sp.; assembly: GCA_049697615.1. Taxonomy (GTDB): domain Bacteria; phylum Pseudomonadota; class Gammaproteobacteria; order Burkholderiales; family Thiobacillaceae; genus Thiobacillus. The sequence continues at coordinate 12,369 of JBAVWB010000122.1, forward strand.
ACCGGATCGCCGACAAGGCGCTGAAGTTTTCCGACACCTTCCCCACCATGAGCTACGAGGAAGGGCTGAACCTCATGGGCCCGGTGCGCAACCCCAACGAAGGCCGGCCGGTTTAACCTGGGGAACCGCTGATTTATTCGTCATCGCGAGGAGCGAAGCGACGTGGCGATCCAGAAATGCCAGCCTAATCAATGCACTGAATTGCCGCGCTGCGCAATGACGGCCATATCGAATAAATCAGCATTTCCCTAATGCGCCACACCCGTCTGGGTGGACTGCCGGACGCTCGACTTGATCCGGCATCGTGCACAGCATGAATCCACCCGCAACCCAGGATGCTCACAACCATGAACGCTCAAATCGTCAACGCCAATCCCCATTACGGTCGTCTCGGCGGGGCGGAAGCCGTGCGCGGACTGGTCGACCGGTTCTATGACCTGATGGACGAGGATCCGGATTACTACGGCATCCGCAAATTGCATCCGCAGGACCTGGGCGAATCGCGCAACAAGCTGTTCTGGTTTTTGAGCGAGTGGACCGGCGGACCCAAGCTGTTCGCCGAGCACATCGGCCAGCCTTTTTTGCGCCGTCGCCACGCGCCCTTTTCCATCGGCGTCAGCGAGCGGGATCAATGGATGGGCTGCATGGTGCGCGCCATGCAGGATGTCGGGCTTGAGGACGACCTGCGGGCGCAACTGCAGCAAGCCTTCTTCAAGACCGCGGACTTCATGCGCAACCAGCCCGAATAGCGCGCACGCCCCTCTGCGGCTTGGCTCCATGCAACGACCGACAGGTCACATACAGCACCCCTTGTTTATTCACTCCCAGGAAAGCCTCATGGAACACACCTTGCCCGCACTGCCTTTTGCCATGGATACGCTTGCGCCACATATGTCCAGGGAAACCTTTGATTACCACTACGCCAAGCACCATCAGGCGTATGTCACCAATCTGAACAACCTGATCAAGGGCACGGACTTCGAGTCCAAGTCGCTTGAAGACATCGTCAAATCCGCGCCTGCTGGCGGCGTTTACAACAATGCTGCGCAGGTGTGGAACCACACCTTCTTCTGGAATTGTCTGTCGCCCAATGGCGGCGGCGCACCGACCGGCGCGCTGGCGGATGCCATCAACGCCAAGTGGGGCAGCTTCGATGCGTTCAAGACCGCTTTCCAGACCAGCGCCGTTGGCAACTTCGGTTCCGGCTGGACCTGGCTGGTGAAAAAAGCCGACGGCTCGGTTGATATCGTCAACATGGGCGCCGCCGGCACCCCGCTGACCACGGGCGACAAAGCGCTGCTGTGTGTGGACGTTTGGGAACACGCCTATTACATCGACTACCGCAATATGCGCCCCAAGTTTGTTGAGACCTTTCTCAACAACCTGGTGAACTGGAAATTCGCGGAAGCGAATTTCGCCTGAGCATTGGCCAGAGCATGAAATTTGAACCGGGGCGCAATGCCCCGGTTTCCGATGAACCGAAAACGCTCAGCTTCGCACTGTTGTTTTGCGAAGCGAGCTTTTTGGACGCCAAATTCACGATCGCACAAACTCCAGCAGCGGCCGGATATCCCGGCCGTCCGCTGCCCGCAAGGCCACAACGTAGGCATGCCGGGTTTCGCCCGGATTGACGAGACTGGTTCGCCCCCAGCTAAAGCGCGACTGACCCAGCGCGACGAGAAGCAGGTCGGTGGCCAGCCGCGCGTGGCGACCGTTGCCGTTGGGGAAAGGATGGATGTAGACGAGCCGGTGATGAAAGCGCGCGCTGATTTCGTCCAGCGGATAGGTGTTGTGCTCAATCCAATAGCGGCTATCGTCCAGCAGTTTCCGCAAGTCGGTGGCGATGCGGTAGGGGTCGACGCCAACATTGCGTTTGGTATGTCTGAACTTACCGGCCCAGCGCCAGACCCGGCCGAACATCCGTTTGTGCAGGTCCGTCAGGAAGCGTTCATCCAGCACGTTGCGCTTGCGTGAGAAAGCCCATTGCTCCGCTTCAAGGATGTTCGCCTGTTCCGCCTCGTTCAGTTCGCGGCGCAGGGTGACATAGGACGGGATCAATCCCTCCCGTTCTTCAGCGGTCAGCGGAGTGGAGGCGTCATCCTCTTCCAGCAGCGGATCGCTCATGCGTCGTCCCACAGCTCGGAACCCGCCTGCTCGATCAGCCGCCGGATGAGGCGCAGGCGCTGTTCGTCCTCGTCGCCGGTCTCCACCGCCTGCCCTTCAAGCGCCATGGTGTGGCGCGTGGAACCCAGCCGCCGGATGGCGAGACGGGTCGCGCGTTCCTCGACCAGTGCATCGAGGGGTTTGCGAGGCACCAGGGCATAAACCAGGCGGCAATCCAGCGCATGCGCAGCGCGTTCGAGGCTGTCCAGGGTGATCGCTCCTTTCGCTTCAGCTTGTTCGATACCCACCACGCGCGGCTGGCTGACCCCCAGCCGCTTTGCAAGCTGGGCAGTCGTCATGCCGAGCGCTTCACGTATGGCCTTGACCCAGCCGCGCGGCGGGCGTGTCAGCGCATCGGCGTTGAATACGATACTCAAGCGCTTGTCGAGCTGGCGGCGGGCTGTTTCACGGTCTTCCTGGCGCATTTGTAATAACCAATATGTTATCTACATGTTGTATTTATAATAATGTATACATTATTTTATTTCAAGATAAAGATAACACATAAGTTATTTATTAGTCGTATTGGGTGGACGTTGACGAAGGCCAGGAAGAAGAACTGCGATCGGTCGGATTCTATAGTCTCCCGATGAAGACGCCGCTATTCGCCCTGTTGCTGATTGCCTGCCTGCCCGCCTGCGCGCGTGATCTGCCGCTGGACGCGATCAAACCGCCAGCGGGTTTTCGTATCGGCATCCATGCCGGCAACAACGCAATTGGCCGCGCATGAAACCCACCATAGACGTTGGAGACATTGACAACACCCGCGCCTGTTGGTACTGTCTCCAACATGAAAGCCGTTCAGCTTGTTCGAACCTGCATCACATACTCCGAGATTGCTTTCGCCGAATTGGTGCTGTGGCAGCTTGCGAAGCCGGTTGCCGGTTCTGCTCACGCATTCAAGTACAGACTGGCTTATGTGGTGCGTGGAGTATGCGTTCTTCGATACGACAACGAAGCAGGAAAAGGCGATCACCGGCATTTCGGTAGCGATGAGCGTGCTTACGTCTTCACGACGCCCGAACAACTGATCGCCGACTTTCAGCACGATATTGAGAGGTGGAATCATGAAAACCGTAACGCTTGATGTGCGATCCCCTGCCGATTCGATGGCGGACTTCGTGCATGCCTGGAACACAGGAAAGCCGCAAAAAACTGCGCGCATCAGCTTTGCCTCCCCCGAATTGCTTTGGCAAGTGCTGACCGCTAAACGGTGGGAGTTGCTCAAGACACTTTGCGGCGCCGGGCCGATGTCCATCCGCGAAGCCGCCCGACGCGTAGAGCGCGACGTCAAGGCGGTGCATGGCGATGTGACGGCGCTGCTGAACGCTGGCCTGCTCGACCGCACAGATGACGGCCGCATCGTCTTTCCGTTCGATGCAGTCAAGGTTGAGTTTCTGCTGCAGGCAGCCTAGTCCTGCTTAGGCCGTGGGGTGAGCGGAGAAAGTGCGCTCAGCCTTCGCTCAGCACTTCGGCAAGCGTTTCCGGCGAAAGGGTCGTGGCCTGGGCAAACCCGCCGACGAAGCGGATCGACTCCGGCAATATGGCGAACAACGAAAAGTCGGCAAAGCCGAACAACTCCGCGCTCTGGGGAAAGCGGGCCAGGTAGGCGGCCTTTGCCCCGGCATGGCCTTCCGTCGCGTCGGCGTATTGCACCGCCCGGCCTTGTACCGTGATCCGGGCCAATGCCTGGGCAGACACATCGGGCGTCGGCGGCGCAACGACCAACAGGCTCACCTGCGGACTCAACAGCATGTCCTTGGTGTGCGCCGCGAGCTGGCTGACATGAACGACGAAACCCGAGCCGCCGGGCAGCATGGCGAAGGGCACCATGGACACATACGGCTGGCCCTTGTGCAGCGTACCAAGGGCTGCCACCTGTTGGGTTCGCAAAAGCTCGCGGAGGGTTTGGGCGTAAGCGGGATTCATCGGTGGGGCGTAGGGCTCAGCGGCGCGGGGTTTGATGCGTAACGTGGAAACCGCCGATGCTGCACAGCTGCCCCATGGGTTGACTGAGGGGACTTGATGCTACCAGCGTTCAAATATTCGTGCGCTTACTGTCTTTGACCGGCAAAAACTGGAAGCTCAAGAACTGTTGGCGGCAGTCTCTTAGTCGGCCGAAGCTGCCATCTACGGACGGTCGAATAGTCGTGGTCGAAAGTCTGATCCGCATCTGCGAACAGTCACTCAGAAACGGTAAATGCCGGGTTGTGTCCGGGTCAAAACCGACATCCATAAATGACGTTGATCTATCCCAAGTCGCGCCCTGTGAACCCTATTCTTCGGGCGATTTCTGGCCTCGATCCGATTGCCCAGCGAACCCACCAGAGACACTCTGTTGCCAGACATGCCCGTAAATCCTTTCCGCCGCGCGCTGCTTGTCGTCTGGCGTATAGGGTGGCTCGGGCAACGCAAGATAAACGTGATCCAGAATAAAGGTCTGCACCTCAGCCTGGGTCTGTTCCTTTTCCGTCCATTGATCGAGCGGATCAATCAGCCGCAGCACATCTGCCAGGAGTTCGCGGCTGGCTTGTTTGACCCGCTCGCGGTCAGCTTTTGACAGATCGCCGCGCTGGATCAAATCGAACAGTGCCAACTGCTCCTCGCTCAAGCCTTCTTCCGCTGCGCGGCGCTGCTCGGCATCCAGGCGCGCGATCAAATCCATGGCCTGGGCGAAGGTCTCTTCAATCGCAATGCGATCTTTGTCCCGGTTGTAATCGGCGATGATCGCCTGGTATTTCTTGTAGTAATCCATGCGCAGCGGATTTTTCGCCAGCATCTGCGCGAGCTTCGCCTCGACGATCTGGAAAATATCCTGCAAGGCCGTGGCCTTGCGCTTCACTTTTTTGGCAAACTCATCGCGCAGTTTTTCCAGGTCGATTTGGCTCAGGTCGTACTGCCTGCCCTCTGCGTGGTCGCCGCCGCTAGCCTGGGTACGGATAGCTTCATTGATGATTCGGTGCAGTTCCTTGAGCAGTGCCGTCACGTCCGAGGTATCCCTGCGCTCGGTCAGTTTTTTGTAGATAGCCTCGATGTTGTCGTGGTGTTCGGCATAGACGAGGGCGGACGGCTCCATCAGCAACGCCTTGAAGCGGATGAACACCTGCCGAGCCAGAATCTCGAAGCGGCGCTTGGCTTCATCGCTGGTGTAAACGACATCCACGGCATCCTTGAGCGCTTCGATGCGCGCGAATCCCTTGGCCCCGAGCAGGCGCGTGGCGTCAAAGCCCAAACCCAGCAAATGTGCTTCCGTAGCCTCAATCGCTTCCAGTAGCGCCATCACACGCTCCTCGATGGGCGCGACGATTTCGGCCTCGCCGTTGCCGTCGTCGCCCAGCGCATACTGCGCCAGCGCCTCGCGCAGCGCCTTCAACATGCCGTTGTAATCCACGATCAGGCCGAAATCCTTGCCCGGATAACGCCGGTTGGCGCGAGCGATGGCCTGCATCAGGGTGTGTGCCCGCATCGGTTTGTCAATGTAGAGCGTGGACAGGCATTCCACGTCGAACCCGGTTAACCACATGGCGCAGACGATGGCGATGCGGAACGGGTGTTGTGGGTTCTTGAATGCAGAGTCCAGTGTGACTTGCTTGCCGTCTGACGCCTCGAAGCCCAGCTTCATTCGCGCACGGTGCGGGATGATGTCGAAGCCCCACTTTTTAAAATCGGCGATTTCGTTTTGCGCCTCGCTGATGACGATCTCGATCAACGTCTCATCCAGCCAGCTTGCCTGTGCCAGCAGCCGGTCGCGTTGGGCGTGCAGCCGTTGCCGCTCCTCGTCATCCAGAGCGGCGACAATCTCGGCACGCTTCGTCTCGGCCTCGTCGCGCACTGCCGCCGCTTTCGCCCGCCACAGCGGCTCGATCAGCATCAACATGCGCGCGCAGGTGATTTTGTCGATACAGACCAGCATCGACTTCCCCGACTCCCAGCGCGTGGCGCAGTGCGTCACGAAATCGGCGGCAATCTTCGCCAGACGCTCATCGGCGGTGATGACCTCGTAATCCTTACCCAGCAGCCTTTCCAGCAAGGCGTTTTGATCGGGGTCGAGTTCGATACGCTCCACCGCCTCGGCGATGCGGTCGTTCAAATCCAGTCGCGCCAGACCCAGCTTCTCGCCCCTGTTCTCGTAGACCAATTTCACCGTCGCGCCGTCTTCCTCGCTGCGCTTGAAGTCGTAGCGGGAAACGTAATCGCCGAAGATGCGCTTGGTCAGTTCGTCGTGCTTGAACAACGGCGTGCCCGTGAAGCCAATGAAGGCCGCATTCGGTAGCGCCAGGCGCATGTTGCGCGCCAGCTTGCCGGCCTGGGTGCGGTGCGCCTCATCGGAAATCACGATGATGTCGTCGCGGTCGCTGTAAGGTTCGCCCGGCGTCACGTCCTGGTTGAACTTGTGAATCAGGCTGAACACGTAGCGCAGATTCTGCTTGAGCAGTTGTTCCAGTTCCTTGCCCGAACCCGCGCGCGGCGTCTGATCGTCCGCCACCCCGCAACCCACGAAAGTTTTGTAAATCTGGCTGTCCAGATCGTCGCGGTCGGTCATCAGTACAAAAGTGAAATTGCCTTCCACCGTGCGCCGCACCTTCTCGGCAAAAAAGGCCATCGAATACGATTTGCCGCTGCCCTGCGTGTGCCACACCACGCCCAGACGCCCAAGATCGGGGTGCGCGCGTTCGACAATCTGCAAGCTTCGCGGCTGCGCCTCGGTGCTGTCGCCCGCCCGGTATTCTGCGGATGATTGTGCCGCCACGGGGTAATCCGCCATCGGCTCATTGGCCGCACGCTCGATGCTCGGCACAGGCAGTTCAATCACGCGATGCGTCAACCGCTCGCCCGGCGGAAACTGGCGTTTGAGCGCCTCTTGCCGAACCACCGCCGCCACCGCCTGATTCACTCCCAGCAACTGATGGTTACGCGCCACCACCTTGCGCGCTGGCCCGGTCTTGCTGGCGTCGAACAGAATGAAGTTCTCGACAATATCCAGCAGCCGGTTTTTGGCCAGCATGCCGTTGAGCAGCACCTCAGCCGCCACATTGCCCTCGTCTTTTTCGTCCAAACGCTTCCATTCGCCGAAATGCTCCCACGCGCTGGTGATCGAGCCATAGCGCGCGTTATCGCCATTGCTCACGATCAGGAAAGCGTTGTGGTGGAAAGCATGAGCGATGACGTTCTCGTCCAGGTAATCACGCAGATTGCCGTCGAATCCAGCGCGGATATTTTTGTAGACCGCTTTCAGTTCGATGAACACCAAGGGCAAGCCGTTAACGAAGCAGACCAGGTCGGCGCGGCGGTTGTAGTTGGGCGTGCGCAGCCCGGTGATTTTGAGTTCGCGAACCGCCAGAAAGCGATTGCTGTCCGGGTCGCGGAAGTCGATCACCTGCGCCTGTGCGTGCCGCAAAACCCCTTGCGCATCGCGATAGCTCACCGGCACACCATCGCGGATCAGCTTGTAGAACGTCTGATTGTGCTGGAGCAGCGAACGCGAATAATCATGGTGGGTAAGCTTGACCACCGCCTCGTTGATCGCCGTCTCCGGCAAAGCAGGGTTGAACTTTGCCAGCGCTGCCCGCAGATCGCGCACCAGCACCACATCGCGCTCGCTGGCGCGCCCCAGCGACCCGTCCGGGCCGAAGCTTTCCTGGTTCCAGGCGTAGACGCTCTCCCAGCCCAGCGTCTTTTCGAGATGATCGGCAAAGGTGGCCTGAACCAGACGGTCTTCGCTATTGATGTCGGTGTAGGCCATGCGCTCTATCGGACAAATCGGCGTTGCATAAAGGACATTTCCTGAAAGTGTCCTTTATAAGTGTCGTGCAAAATCAGCAAGTTGTGACGCTGCAGCTTGCCGCAAGAGAAAAACATCATGGCAACTCGGATACCTTGTGTCCTTTATCCGCTGGACGCGCATCGGTCACAAATTCCTCGACCAGCACCCCGTCGCGTATCAGCACCAGCGGCGTATTGGTTTGCCGGGCAATGTCGCGGGCTCGCTGAGCCGCTCGCAACATGGCTTTGGGGGCAGCCTGCATGTCAGCATCCGGCAACATTGAAACCATAGTCTCATTCATGGATTTTCTCCTTCCTCTCGCAATTGCGGCGCGGGGCCGCTGTTATCAAACCACTGCCAAAAATCGACGCGTGATCGATAAACATCGTGAAAATTCTTCACGCCGCTGACAAAGCGGCGACGAATAACTTCGGGCGGAATATTGTGCCCACCCTGACGCACGCGCATCGCCACGCGGGCAATCGCTTCTTCCGCGCTCGCCAGCGACAGAAACAGCAGCTTGACCCTGTAGCCAGCCGACCGCCATGCTGGAATCATAGTGGCATAAGTCAGACCTGACAGCGTCGTCTCGAAGGCAAAATTCCGACCCGCCGCAACGTGGGCTGCGATTTCCTGCAGCATCACACGTCCCGCGCGAAAGGCCGCGACATCGGGCTGAAAGGGCGACAGCCCGGCGGCGATCAGGTCCGCATTGATGAACACCGGACACCCTGCCTCAAAGGGCAAAAACTCGCGGGCGAAGGTTGTCTTCCCGGCCCCGTTTGGCCCGGCGATGATAACGATCTTCTTCTCGGTACTCATATAGCGATTCCCCCACTCATCAGGCGCGGCAGCACCAAGTCGCGCGGCATCTTCCCAGCAGGCGGCAATGCCTCGCCGTCCTCAATGCCGATCAGAAAGAGCCCGCCCGCACCGTTGGCGAAGCACACGCAGTCCTTTGCCAGCGCTTCCCAATCAGCCGTCTTGCCGGTGACAGTGCGCAAGGATTTGCAGTCGGTGTGCTGGTCTTCGAGCGTCATTATTCCCCCTGAGTATCATTTTGTTGGCGATGATTTGCTGGCACTCGCTTGAGGTACTTCTTCAACACCCATCCCGTGTGGTAGCCCTGTCGAAGCCAGTCGTAATACTGGATTTCAATCCATTTTCCCTCCTCCGAAATCGGTTGAACGACTTCGCGTGGCAAAAGCTTGCTCACAAGGGCTGATCCACTCTCGGGTTTGCTTCGTACCGTTGCCACCCGCTCCAACACGACAAAGCGCTCATCAGCACGTTTTGCCTCTTTTTGAAGCGCGCTCACAATCAGATTCGATAGTGTTTCGATTGTTTTTTGCTGGATATCTAACAACTGGCGGTGTGCCGTCAGTTCTGCATCCGTCTTGGTTTGCCACGCGTTTGAAGACAATTCTTGAAGGTATGGAATCAAAAAAGCAGCGATAAAACTAATGAGCGCCATCAGTTCCATGGTCTTGCGACTGAGCCCAATGCCATTTTCTTGATCGGCACCCGCCGGCCCCGAGACCTCCACATCCGCTTCAATCAAACTGCCGTCTGCATTAATCCCCAAGACTGCCAGCTGAGAGGCGATGCCTTCTTCCCCAAGTAACTGGGCTAGGGTTGCAGCAGAAGGCCAGTCGATCACGGGCAGAGTCAGCTTACCGATGGAATCTTGCAACGCCTTCAATGAGGAAATACTTTCCGTAAGCTCCTTGGGAATCGCCCATTGCTTGTTGGCGTCATTAAAGGACTTGGCAAGCTGGGCAATGCTGCTCTCAACACCCGAGGCTGCAATAAGACCTTTGGCCTGGTCGATGCTGGTTAGCCAGTTTTTTCCGATGGCATCCAAAGCGCTTGTGCCAAGGCGAACCTGTTTAAAAACGTCAGCGAACTGCTCACTCAGGGCAACGGGCTTGGTTGCCTGGTCGATCAGTTTTTTGAGTTGCTCATCCGCCGCAAAGTGCTTGTGAATTCCAGCAATGGGATCAAGCATCCGTCTGAATTTTTCTTGTTCCCCTTTCCATTGCTCGGCCATCTTCTGAATGGCGGACTGTGAAGACAAGGAAGCCATCATGGCTGAACTGGTAGAAGCATTGATGGTGCGAAGTGCATCCGCAATGGTGCCCGCTGGCTTGATGAGTTTGAGCCAGTCAAGGCGACTCTCCTCCATCCGCCGAAATTCACTCGCCATCACTGAGCTAAGCCCGAACGGGTTTTCTCGATATCCCGAACCGGCACTCACAAGGTACCTCCACTATCAATCTTGCTAGTTTGTCGAGCGATGATGCGTTCGGAGTAGACAGTCGCATTCACTCCAGCCCCTCCAGAACGCGCCACACCTTCCGATAGATTTTCCCTTTGTCTGGTCCAAGTGCGTTTGTCCAGAAAGCCACATCCGAACTGCGGAGTGCATTACGAACTTCAGCCAACGGGCGATGGCCGCTGGCGCGCATCTGGGTGGCTAAAGGCTCCGCTGCCATGCGAGGAATGCCCAGCAAACGTAATGCAATGGCATTCTCGTCAGACACGCCGTAGTAGACCCGTGATGCCAGGTTATTCAATAACTGCCGTTCTTCTTCGGGGATATCTCCCCCAGTGATTGACAGCAACGCGCCCAACCCCCAAGCAGCAGTTTGGGTGAGCTTGCCAAACAGGTTCTGTCCACATGCGGTTAGAGCCTCTGTTGCATCACGCCCATCTTTGGAAAAATGTCGCTGGGCAATATCCGGTAAGGTACATCCACTTACCCAGTCCTTGAGAATCAAGGCCAGCTTGTCGCCATTGGGGCCTGCTGTTCCAGTGACCTCCTCAAGGTTTTGTCTGAGTTCAGGCACCCTGAGCAAAATCCCCATCATCTTTTTCAGGGCGTCACTTTCGCTGCCAAACAATGTGTTGGCGTTCCAAGCATCTTTTCCAATGCCTTCCAGCCTCGCCTCGTTCATTGCGGTCATGATGCTTTGCAACGAAAATCCGGTGCTATCTACCAACTTCAAAGGTTGATTTGGCTTGCTCAAATAGGTGGCATAGTTTCGGATACTATTAAGCAAACGCGTGGCTTGATTTGCATTGCTAACCCTCAGCTTGCCGAATCCGAACGTACCCCGCAGAATTTGCTCCATCTGATCGGCGAAAGATTGTGGCCGCCCCATTTGTTGGTAAGTGTGTGCCAGATACTGTACAAATGCCGACCATTCAGGTTTCACATAGACGATATATCCAAGGTCATCAATAAAATCTCCGGCATCCGCGACAAGCTGTATCAAGGCAGAATTAAGTTCACCAGTTTGCTTGTGGATGAAGGTTTTAAGCTTGTCAGCTTTAGCATCATTATCTGCCGCCATCGCAACCACACCCAAACTACCTTGATCCACGCGCCCCGCGCGGCCAGCGATGTTCCAGAAATCTGCTGGGGGCATATCTTGACCGTATGGATATTGGTGCGATGCCATAACAACGCCTGATACGGGGAAATTGACACCCTGGGCAATTGTTGTAGTCGCCACCAGATAATCCAGTTTCTCGTTTTCAAACAGCCATTCCATCAATGCACGCGTATCGTCAGACAAACCGGCGTGGTGAACGCCAATTCCATGGGCAAGCAAGTCGATCAGCGGGAAATCATTTCCCATCTCTAAAGCAAGAAATTCCTGTACCAACTTCACTTGCTCGGAAATCACTGAACGACGATTCGTCCCGCTCTTCATTGCCATGGCAAGTGACCATACCCAGCTCGGCCTGGCGTGCATAACAATCACCGGGCCACGCTTTTTGAGCTGATGTGCAGCGGCGACCGACACATCAGTCTGATTTGATATTGCACGGAAAGACTTTTTGCAATTCGGGTCTTTGTCTAGCGAAATCAGATCATCAATTGCCAAGGTGGCGCGTGTGGTATGCACCGTCTCAAGGTCGAGCCGATAGTCGTAACTTCTTCCTTTACGAAGAGCGCCTTTTACCGGCTTCACAACAGCGATAACCCGGTCATTCGGCTGCCAATCCATGGCCAGGCTGATGTCGTCTGAATTGGCATCCCCGAGCCAGCGCGCCACCTCACGGGCATTGCTAATGAACGGGGTCAACAGCAGAAACTGAGCCATCCTGCACTCGGCATTGATTGTTGCCAGCAACAGTTCCAACTTGAGGCCTCGCGCCCCTTCCTGAATGTTATGCGCCTCATCAACCACCACAAGCGTCAGTGGGCGACCAATTTTTGCTTCCCAGTCCTGCCGCAACATGAGATCAAGCTTTTCGGGCGTAGTTACGAGGATACGAAACTCGCGATCTTTATCTTCTTCGCAGAGCAATTCTGATTCCACGCCATCGACCTCAAGCGCTGGACTGACCTGCTCGACTAACACCCCAAGCGGCTCAAAATCACGCCGAAGACGACGTGCAACCTGACGCACCAGCGTACGCGTGGGTGCAAGATAAGCCACCCAACCACGCTCATGATCGAACTGATTCAACGCTTGAAGAATACGGAACTGGGCAATCAACGTCTTGCCGCTAGAGGTTGGCAGGCTGACCACCACTGCACGTCGGCTGGAACCGAGCAAACCCTGTTCCGCCAATGCGCGCCGTTGCGGCGGCAATACATCAAACAGTGCTTTGTTACCTCTGCCCCGATCGACGAGGCTACGGACGAATTTGGTGACGCGCGAGTTGACGGCACGGGTAACTGTCCAGATGGCATTGTCGGCTAATTGCCGTGCCGTTGCTGCCATCAGACGAACAAGGGGTTCCAACTGAAAAGCCGTGCCTTGCTCACTTATCGCCATGGCGCGGTCGAAGTGCATATCAAGGAGAATGTGGATTTGAAAGCTGCCCTCGACGACACCATCGGTGACATAGAGGGCAAGTATTTCTGCCGCTTTCGCCAAGTGATACAGCGCCATCAATTCGAGCGCTGCGGCCTTAGCACCATGGCCTTCAGCGCCATTGAGATAGCTTGACTCGAAAGTAGCTTGTGCCTGGCGCAACATGCGGATGCGCTCCAGCACTGCATCGCGGTCATCCCATCCTTGCTTGCGAATCAACCGCAGCCAGATGTCAATGATCGTACTCAAAGTGCGCGTCCGCCAGTCTTCCGACTCAAGTTCCAATGTCGGCCATGGTTTCTCGCGCAAGTTGCGTGCTGCGTCTGCACCAAGATCGCCTAGTACTGCCAATGCGCTTCGCCGCAAACACAATTCGGCTTCATCCAGCATGACTTCTTTTTCAGGCAATACGCGATAGAGACGATAAGCATCGGCAGCACATTGCCGTCGCGTATGCAATTGTTCGCTCTCAACGCCCGGATTCAGCAGCAAGTCCATCACCACGGTTTCCATGGTCTGAGCGACGCGCTCAATCAGCACGTAATCCATCTCATGCGGCAAGCTCGCAAGCTCGCTCAGAACTTGGGAGCGTGCTGCCTCATGCAATGCCTTGCCGCGCATTTCACCGAGAGATTCAAGCATCCAGTGGCTCATGACGCACCACCTTGAACGCGCGCAGGAAGGCTGGCAATCGAACAAGGGAGATAGAGCGCCAGCAAGCGGCATCCGGCAGGCGCCTTGACGATCCCCCCCAAGTGCTGGCCGCGCTTGCGGAGATCCCGTTCGTCCGGCTGGGTATCGCGCACCAACACCCCAAACAGTGACATTGCCTTGTTACCCGACTGAAGCAGCAAACTGATCGCCGCATTAAAGTGTGGCTCGGAATCGTTGCCACGGCAGCGCGGCTGTAACCATCGAATTAGTGTATGCAGCAATCCGATGTCCGTTGCCAAATTTTCTAGCTGACGGGCCATGCCATGGCGACCTGTCATGACGTTCGGTGGAGTATTGCTATCGGAAGAACATTTGACCTCGCCCAGCGCCAAGAGTGTTTCGCTGCCATGATTCACAAATCCAACCAGGTCAGCGCCGGGGAGGCTTGCTTGTGGTGTGCGTTTGTCGCGTTCCATATTCCATGGCCAGACCACGCCGTGCTCACGGCTCAGCCACGCCTCGGCTAATGCCTCACCAACAGCCCAGTTACGCTCTTCAGGTTGCTCGGCTTCCAGTATGGCCTGAAGGTTGTCTTGTGCGAACCCGGTGGACGCCAGGCTGTTCAAATGCGACGTAAAATCGGCCTTGCCGGCATCGTCGTGCAAGCGTGAAGCAACCTCATTGGCCATGAAGTCATTAAACTTGCTTCCATCGGCAATACGAACGCCATCCCAGCTCGTGGCATCCTGAGTATTGCTGTAGGCGGTTGTATGCATGGTGTGGAGCCTATGCTAACAATTCGCCGCTCATCAGGCGCGGCAGCAGCAGGTCGCGGGCGGTGCGGAGTTTTTGATTTTGCAGGGTGAGGTTTTCAACCTGCTCAAAGATCGGGCGGATGGTTTCATCGAATAGGCGGAGCATCACAGGGGACGGAATCAACAAATTGATGCGCTTAAACGTATCTACCACGATGGCATCAAACACTGCTCCGACTGCTTGCTGGCGCAAGGCATCGACGGCGGCCTGCATTGCAGCATAGACGAAAGGTTGGGGCAGGTGATCCTTACCTACCAGCGCATAGCAGGACTGGCTCATCACCATAGAACGCTGGGTCATGTTCAACTTCCCTACCGTCCCGCGCGCAGAGATAAACACGGTTTCCCTCGGGTACAACTTGCTGTTGCAGTTCTGTAAGCCAAGCTCAGTCACTGTGCGCTCGCAATTCGTGACCCAGATTCCATCCGTCGCGTCTTTTGGCGTGTAGAAAGGGATTTCGCCATCCCAGTAGTCAGGCACGGACGTCTTCGGTGTACCACCGCTCAAAACGGAAACCGCTTCCAGTGCCGTTTTCCGCTCCCATCCCTCCGGCACGCCGTCGGTGATGCGGGTGTGTTCATGGCCGGGGAAGCGCAGGCGGACGAACCATTCGCGGTAGAGCAGCCGCACCGACTCATCCAGAAGCGCCATCCGCCGTCGGTTGTTTTCGATCAGGTCGTCGTAGGCAGAGAGGGTGGCAGTAATTTCTCTTTGAACATCGAGCGGTGGCAGCGGTACAGGCAAACCACGCAGAATTCCCAAGTTGATAAGCGGAATGGTGCTGCCGCTGTTCTTATTGATGATGTGCTGCCTCATCTCCCGCGTTGTGAACCAAAGGAAAAGGAATAGCGGGATGACTTTGTTTTTGTCACATCTGACCCGAAGTTGCTTGTTCGAGATGATATAACGCTCGAAACGCGTATCCGGCGGGATGATGCCAACCTGTCCTATCGTTCCGGCAGCAGTAAAAACCAGGTCTCCCTCGATAGCTTGGCAGTTTCGGAACTCCTGCGCCTTCTCTTCGGTGAGATATACGAAACCATCATCGATGAAACGTCGCTGACCAAAAGTCAGGTTGTTGCCGCGAATGACCGGAACGCCCTCGTCAACAAAGAAGCGGCTGCCTATATTCGATCCGAATGGGCCGGAGACAATCGCACCTTTCTCAGGGAGGGCAACTTCCTCGAACTTCGCAAGCGGCCAGCTCATACGCCCAACTCCTCAAAGTTCTCCTGAATCTTCGCGGCCAGTTCCACCGCCTCGCGGTTCAGGTCGGCCAGTTCGACATGGATGTCGCGCAGCGTCTGCTCGAAGTCGAAGTCCTCATCCACTTCCACCGGGGCGACGCCAACGTAACGGCCGGGGGTGAGGCTCCAGTCGGCGGCTTCGATTTCGGCGCGGCTGACGACTTTGCACAGGCCGGGCACGTCCTGCATTTCGGCCTTGGGGAAACGGTCTTGCAGCCAGACGATCTGGCGGTGGGGGTAGGTGGCGGCCTTGAGTTGTTCGACGGCGGTGTGGCGCGCTTCGTCGAGTTGCTTGATGAGTTTACTGGTAGCGCGGCGGTCGAAAAACTCGGCGGCAGCTTCATCGGTGGAAAGTTCTTGCGCCAGTTGGGCGGCGCGGGCGGCGAGTTTGTAGAGCAGGTCAATTTGCTTGATGAGGCCGCGTGCGGCATCCGCTAGCGGCTCAAAGGCTTGCCTTGCGGCGTGCTGACCGTCGTTGGTTTCCCTCTCCCCCGACCCCTCTCTCGCTTGCGGGAGAGGGTCGTTGGTGAATGCGGCGAGTCCTTCGACCAGGGCAGCGCGGTCGATGGCGTAGGCATTGGCGGCATCCGTCCATTCGGTCAGGGCATCGGCGAAGGACTGCTTCTTCTCGGGCGGAATGGCGTCGAGATCGGCCACGCTCGCGGCGAACGCGGCCAGCGGCACGCGGCTTGTGGTGAGCTGAGTTTCAAAGCTGGCGAGCGCCGGGGCGATGGTGGCGCTCTCGGCTGCGAGTCGGGCGAGGTAGCTCTGCACCAGCCCGAGAAAGCGCTCGCGCTGCCCGCGATACAGCCAGACGATGGCGGTGAGGTTGGCCTGCTGCTCGGGGCTGAAATCGTAAATCTTGCGCGTGACCTTGCGATAGATATTGCGGGCGTCGAGCATCAGCACCCGGTCGCGTCGCTCGTCTGGTTTGGCGCGGTCGAAGTGCCACAACTCGCAGGGCACGGTGCGGGTGTAGAAGAAGTTGGAGCGGATGGCGATCATCACGTCGACATCGCCGGTTTCCACCAGCTTGCGCCGGACTTCCTTTTCGCCATGGCCGGCGCTGCTGGCCTGCGAGGACATGACGAAACCGGCGCGGCCCTTGTCCGACAGGTAGCTGTGGAAGTAGGAAATCCACAGGTAGTTGCCGTTGGAGACGCGCTTGTCCTTGTTCACGCCGGGCAGGCCAAATGGCAGGCGGCGGTCGTCCTTGACGCGCTCGGCATCGACCATATCGACGTTGAACGGCGGATTGGCCATGACGAAATCGCAGTTGCCCCACAGCGCACGGCCATCCTGCAAACGGTGGACGTCGTCGTAGAAGGAGTTGGCTTCGCGGATGTCGCCCTCCAGCCCGTGCACGGCAAGGTTCATCTTGGCGAGGCGGATGGTGGTGGCGGTTTTTTCCTGGCCGTAAAAGGTGACGCGCTGCATGGTGTCCAGCCCTTCGTGCTCGATGAAGTGGCTGGACTGCACGAACATGCCGGCGGAACCACAGGCGGGATCGAACACCACGCCGTGGTCTGGCTCGATGACGTTGACGATGGTCTGCACCAGCGAGGGCGGGGTGAAGAATTCGCCATTGTCCTGCGCGCCCTGCATGGCGAACTTCATCAGGAAGTATTCGTAAATGCGGCCGAAGACATCGCCAGAAGCATTGCGCAAGGCTTCACTGTCGAAGCTGCGCAGCAGGTCTTCGAGCAGCTTGTTCTCGAAGCGGTCGTAGTCCTTGGGCAGTTGTCCGGCCAGTGGCTCGAAGTCGGCTTCGATGGCGTTCATGACCTCGACCAGCGCGGTGCCGAGACTCGATCCTGAGGGCAATTTAAGCAGCGTGTCGTAACGCGCCGCTGCGGGTAACATCATCGCCCGGCGCTTGATGAAATCGCCTTTTACCAGCGCG
This sequence comes from Thiobacillus sp., assembly GCA_049697615.1. Classification (GTDB taxonomy): domain Bacteria; phylum Pseudomonadota; class Gammaproteobacteria; order Burkholderiales; family Thiobacillaceae; genus Thiobacillus. Next base: position 29,748 of record JBAVWB010000122.1, read on the forward strand.
CGCCTGGGCATCTTCCCGGCCTGTTGGTCCGCCTTGATGGCACGCAGCGCCTCCTCGTAGCGGTTGCTGGCATGGCGCAGAAAAATCACGCCCAGCACCGGCATGACGTATTCGCTGCTGGTCAGCTTGGAGTTGGCGCGCAACTGGTCGGCGGCTTCCCACAGGCTGGATTCGATCTGACTTATGTTGTGGAAGGCGTTGGCGGTCATTTACATGTTGTTAGGATTAAATCTTGCGGGGTTTTCGCTCTCAAATTATGAGAACGCTCCCATATAGCCGTGTCAGGCCATGATTGTGCCACTTTGCCACGCAGACAAGTGATAAGCGTCTGGTTTTGCCGGGTCAGGCAGGTCGAACAAACGTAGGCTGTTGACCGCTGCCGCTACTTTTCGGTCGTTGGAGAAGCAAACCGCGAACGCTTCCTTTGGCCGAACACCAGCCGATCGCGGTGCCCGCTCAGGCGGCCGTTCAGGCCATAGTAAACAGTCGTCTACCTGAGTGGGTGAACATCCCAAATCATCTGCCATCGCACGGACAACCCAACAGCCATCGCAGTTTTGCCGGCCTCAATCCCCTTGCATTTTGCCGCCCTGCTCCGCCCACCAACTGGATATGGTGTCGATGAGCCGAATGGTGCCTGGCAGGCGGGCGTAGGCGGTTTGCTGGCTTGCGTTGGCGGGTTCGAGGGTGCGCCACCAGACGATGAACTGCTTGATGAGCACGCGCGCCGGGATCTGTTCCGGGGCGAGACCGGGAAACCCCTGCAATTCAAAACTGTGCTCGATGTCCTGCAGGCAGGAAAAAATGTAATCGCGATCCGTCCCGAAATCGATCGGCCGATTCGGGGCGCGCTTGACCATACGCTGTTCGCTGAGTTCGGGGATGTAGGTTTTCATTGCGCGAGGCTACGTCCGACGCGGGCCCGTTGCCAAGTCTTCCGTCTCGTGCTGCGCAGGGGCCGGATGCGCTTCTCGGACATCTGGGCGGTTGAGCGGAAGCCGTCGTCGTCCTGATGCCGGGTCTGCGCGCCGCTCATGCCGCCTGCAGATGCAGGCGACTGCGCAGCAAGTCGATGCAGCCGCGATTGGCGGCCAGGTCGAGCGCGGTGAAGCCGTCGAGGGTGGCCAGCATGGTGTCGGCTCCGGCGTCGAGCAGCAGCTGGACGATCCCGGTCTTGCCGGTCGAGGCGGCGTAAATGAGCGCGGTGGCGCCGTTGGCGTTCTGGCTGTCGAGCGGCGCGCCGGCCTTGATCAGGGCGTTTGCGCAGGGCGCGCTGCCGGCATGGCAGGCAAACCACAGCGCGCCGTTGCCGTCGGCGTTCAGTTCGCGCGGGTCGGCACCGCGCGACAGCAATTCGCCGACATAGCCGATGCGGCCCAGGCGGGCGGCGTGCATCAACGGGGTGGCGGTATCGTCGATGCGGCCGCGCAGGCTTTGCCGCAGTGTGGCGGTGGCGGGGAAGCCTTCGTTTTCGAGCCAGGCCTTGAGTGCGGTGTCATTCATCGTTGGGATACCTCGTTTCGTTGCGGCACATCGGCTAGCCGAACAGCCCGTCGCGCAGGAAGGCCTTGTAGTGCTTCATGACCGGCTTGGGGATGGCCGCTTCGGCGTACATGCGCAGCGGGTGGATGGCTTCGAGCGCGGTGGGTTCGGGCTGCAGGCGCGCGGCGCTGATTGCGGCATGCACGGTGCTGTCGAACAGGGGCGCGGCAAGATGGCGGACGACATCGTAGATGGCCATCACGGCGAGTTTTTCGCCGGGCAGCATCTTGCATTTGTTGTCGAGAATCTTGAGCACCACCGCGATGGTGCAGTCGACCTGTTCGGAGGTGAATGCCGCCCGTATGGCCCATAGCGCAGCAGGATGAAGTGGCGCAGCAGGATGGAGTGGCGCGGCCTGATGGAGTGCCGTGGCCTGATTGTCATCTGCGGTTGATTGCGTCATGGCGGGCTCAGTTCGACCAGCGTTCCGAGCGGAACGCGAGGGCGATGGCGGCGGCGCGGGCCTCCTGCAGGGCGTCTGCCGTTTCCGCGCTCGCGCCAGACGCGGCGGGTTCGATGCCGGCGCAGGCTTTGAGGGCGCGCTCCAGCAGCACGCCTTTGGGATAGGCCTGCGCGGCGCGTCCGCCGTAGGCGCGGTAATCGCATGCGCACAGGGTCATGAGTTGCGCGTAGCGTTGCGGCCGGTCGAAGGCGCCGATGCGTTCCAGCAGCGCGGCAACCGGCCCGGCCCGCACTTCGCCGACGCGGTGAATCCGCTCGCATTCGACGAGCGCCAGCAGGGCCAGTTCGCGGCAGTCCGCCGGCACGCCGAAGCGGGCGCACATAGCCTCGATGCGGGGGCGGCCGCGCTCGACGTGGCGATAGTGCACCGGCAGATGCTCGGGCGGGGAATCCGCTTTGCCGACGTGCATCGCCATTGCGGCAAAGCGTACCGGCAACGGTGCGTTGCAGCGCGCCGCTTCGTCGAGCACGCGCAACAAGTGCTGGCCGATGTCGACCTCGGGCGGGTTGTCGGCGATTTGCGGCACGCCGAATACGGCCAGCACTTCGGGCAGCACTTCGGCCAGGGCGCCGCTGGCAAACAGGGCGCGGAACATGTTCGAGGGGGTTGCGGCCATCAGGCCGCGCTCCAGTTCCGGCCATACATCGATCGGTGCGATGAGTGTCAGCGTGCCGGTTTCGACCTGTTCGAACATCAGTTCCAGCGTGTCGTCGTCGAGCATGCCGTCGGGACCGGCGGACAGGGCCGCCAGGCGCAGCAGGCTCAGCGCGGGATGCGCCTGCAGGAACTCCGGTGGCAGCGCGTTGTATTCGGATGGCATGGTCATTCGGTTGAAGCTGCGCGCGTCAGCCGCCCGCCATGTCGACTTGCACCATGCCGTTTTCGATCCGCATGGGGTATTCCTTCATTTCCCACCCGGCAGGTTGCAGGCATTTTCCGCTATGGCCGTCGAAGACCCAGCCGTGCGCGGTGCAATACAGGATGCGGCCGTTGAAGTCGCCGCGCCCGAGCGAGACGCCTTCATGGGGACAGCGCGCTTCATAGGCTTTGGGCGTGCCGCCGTCGGGCCACATGATGACGATTTCCTGATCGCCCACTTTGCAGGGAACCAGTTCCCCCTCGTATAGCAGGCTCTGTTTGCAGACGTTTTCGTAGGCCATGCTTGACTCCTGATTGATCGGTTACAGGGCTGCACGCGGCAAGATTCAGCCGCCCCCCATGATCTGATTGAAGATCTGACGCATCAGGTTCAGCTCGATCATCGGCATCCCGCGCATTTCGCTGATCGGCTTGAATACGCCGCCGAGCGGTTCGATCGCTTCCTTCGGCGCATCCAGCGTCGCGAAGCGGACAAGATGGATGCGGATCGGACCGTCGTCGCTGGCCATCCATGCCTGGAAGTCGTCGTCCGGATTCAGTTTCGCGGGGTCGAGTCCGAACTGCGCCGCCAGGGCGTCGAACACCATCTCGGGCTCGTGGTGGACGGCGACCTCGGCAGGCGCGGGCATGGGTGCGGCGGATGCCGGCAGGGGCGCAGGCGCAAGGATGCTGGCGCCGTAGCGTGCAAATACCAGGGCGGTGCTGTAGCTGTCGAAGTGACACAGGATTACGCGGTTGCGCTCAAGGATATTGAGGGTATTCATGGCTCTGTTCTCCGAAAAAATTTTTGCTGGGCCGGGTTTAACTGGATCGCCACGGCCCTGCGGGCCTCGCGATGACGGTTGTGGTCATTGCGCGCACCCAGAGGGCATAAACTCGCGCGGCAATCCAGGGGTGCCGAAGGGGTACAGGATGTTTGCGGTGTTCATGCGTGTTTCTAACCAATAGTGATGATCAGCGGTTCCAGCCCGGCGACGGTGGCTTCGATGACATCGCCCCTGACCACCGGCCCAACGCCGGCGGGGGTGCCGGTAAAGATCAGGTCGCCGGGAAACAGTTCGACCAGGTTCGACAGGGTGTGAACCATCTGGGGAATCTTCAGGATCATGTCGCCGACATCGCCGCTCTGGCGTATTTCGCCATTCACCTTAAGCTCGATCTTGCCGCGTGCGATGTTCCCCGCATAGAACTCCGGCGTGATCGCGCTGCAGGGCGCCGAATGGTCGAATCCCTTGGCCATGTCCCAGGGCCGCCCCTTATCGCGGGCGGCCAGTTGCAGGTCGCGCCGGGTCATGTCCAGGCCCACGGCATAGCCGAAGACATAGTCGTAGTCGACGCGGTCGACGGGGATGTTTCTGCCGCCCTTGTGCAGGGCCACCACCAGTTCCACCTCGGGCTGCAAATCTTCGGTGTGGGATGGATAAGGCAGTACGGAATTGTTCTGCAGGATGGCGCCGGGCGGCTTCATGAAGAAAAAGGGTTCATCGCGCCCGGGATCGGCGCCCATTTCCCGCGCATGATCGGGGTAGTTTTGCCCGACGCAGAAAATGCGGCGCACCGGAAACGGCTTGCTCGACATGGCATCCAGGGTGACGACGGATGCGGGCGGAAAAGCATAGTTCATGGTTTAAGGCTCTTGGGTTGAATAAGGGCGCGATGGTTTGCCGGGCTACATGACGCGTTCGCCATCGCGATAGCCCGCATCCATTTCGAATTCCAGATAAACAATTTTGAAGTGGTCTTCCATTCGGGTTTCGTCCGGGATCGAGTCGGCCCGCTCCGGGTAGCGCGCCAGCAATGCGGTTCGATGCACCCGCCAGGCGTTCAGCAGTGCGGCCCGGGCGGCGTTTCGGGTGCGCCCCGCGCCCCTGAACATGAAGGCGTGCGTGTTCATTTCAGCCACGACAAACCCGCTCGATGATTCTGTTTCCATGACGGCCTGGCCTCGATCCCGAATCATCCATTAGCCCGTCATTCCGGCGGAGGCCGGAATCCAGTATGAAAAAACACCCCGCGAAGCGGACAAAACCATGATGCTGTTCCGCTTGCGCGGGAGATTTCTAATCCGCTGGATTCCGGCCTCCGCCGGAATGACGCCGTTTTGTCGAATGGACAATCCCGGTTGATGGAATGGTGTGTTCATGACAATGCGCCTCACGACGAGCAGCCGATTTCCAGATGGCGCAGTTCGTCTGGCGGCGCGGCGGCGTAGCGCTCCATCCCGGGCTGCTCATCGTAGGGGCGGCTGAGCAGCCGCATCAGCGCGGCGACTTCGCTGTCGTCGCCGTTCATGGCGCGTTCGATGGCGGCCTGGGCCAGGTGATTGCGCAGCACGTATTTCGGGTTGACCCGGTTCATCCGCGCGGCGCGCGCGGCGTCATCGGTGTTCTGCTCGGCGCGCAGCCGTGCGCGGTACTCCGTGACCCAGGCATCGAATGCCGCAAGGTCGGCGATCTCTTCGCGAACCCCCATGGCCGGCGCATCGCTGTCGGTGCGCACCCGGGACAGGTGGCGGAAGCTGCGGGTGAAATCGCTCTTGCTGTGATGCAGGAGGGTGAGCAGGCGGCCGACCAGATTGGCATCGCCCTCGCGCACCTCGCGCAGTCCCAGCTTGTCCGCCCAGCGGCGCAGGGCCTCCCGCGAGTAGGCGGGGGAATAGCGTTCGTAAATATCGGTGACGATGTCGGCCGCTTCTTGCTGGTTGTCGGAGAGCAGCGGCAGCATCGCCTGCAGCAGACGCGAGCAGTTCCACTGCCCGATCAGGGGTTGGCTGTCATAGCCGTAACGCCCTTCGTAATCGGAATGGTTGCAGACATGGTGCTGGCGAAAGGCGTCCATGAAGCCGAACGGGCCGTAATCCAGGGTGAGGCCGAGGATGGAGAAGTTGTCGGTGTTCATCACGCCGTGGCAAAAGCCCACCGTCTGCCACTGCGCGATCAGGCGTGCGGTGCGCTCGATCACTTCCTCCAGCCAGCGCACGTAGCGATCCGCTTGATCTGCCAGGTGCGGGAAGTTTTGTGCGATGACGTGATCGGCCAGCGGCGCGAGCTGCGCATGCTGGCCCCGATGGTAGAAGAATTCGAACTGGCCGAAGCGCACGAAGCTGGGCGCGACGCGGCAGACCACGGCGGCGGTCTCCAGCGTTTCGCGCTGCACCGGCTCGGGCGAAGCCACCAGGCTGAGACAGCGCGTGGTGGGAATACCCAGGGCGTGCATCGCCTCGGAACACAGGTATTCGCGGACCGACGAGCGCAGCACCGCGCGACCGTCCGAGCCGCGCGAATAAGGCGTCGGCCCCGCGCCCTTGAGTTGCAACTCCACCCGCTCGCCGTCCGGTTTGCGGATTTCCGCAATGGTCAGCGCGCGGCCGTCGCCCAGTTGGGAAACCCAGGTGCCGAATTGGTGCCCGGCATAGACGGAAGCGACTGGCGCATAGGTGGGCCAGGGGCGGTTGCCGGAAAGGATGTCGACCAGCGCCTGGTCTCCGGTGTCGATGCCCAGCTCTGCGGCGAGCGGCTCGTTGAAGTGCACCAGCCGCGGGTGCGGCAGCGGCGTCGGGGCGGCCTGCGTGTGATAAGGCTCGCTCAGCACCGCGTAGCACGGGTCGAGGGGAAGTTCATCGACAGGTTTCAAGTCCTGCGGAAGAACCTTTTCCATTGGCCCGGTCTTCATGCTGCTTGCCGCTAGCCGCTGGCGCATCAGCGATAACCCTCTTCCCGCAGCACCCGCTGCACCACCGGGCGCGCCAGCATGCGCTGGTAATGCGCGCGACAGTGTTCGGGCAGGTCGATGGACAGTTTGTCTGCCCAGAATTCCACGTAGAACAGCGCCGCATCGGCGATGGAAAAATGGCCGGCCACGTATTCCTTGCCGGCCAGCGCCGCGTTCATGATCGCGAAACCCTGCTCGACGATTTCGCGGCCGCGCGCCTTCACCGCATCGTGGTCGGCCGGGTTGGGCGTGAACGTGTCGGTGGTGAAGATGCGGGCGAAACCCTGACCGTGAATGGTGCCGACCACGTAGTCCATCGCTTCGATCACGCGCGCTTCGCCGTCCGCATCCCCCGGCAGCAGCTTCGCCCTGGGGTAGCTGCGCGCGAGCCACCAGGCGATGGCCTGGAACTCGGTCAGTGACGAGCCGTCGTCGCGCACCAGCGTGGGAATGCTGGACTTCGGGTTGATCGAAAGGTAGTCGGGCTTGAGGTGATCGCCTGCCGGCAGGTTGACGATGTACGCCTCGAACGCCAGATCGAGCTCCTCCAGCAGGATGTGGATGCCCGTGGTGCAGGAGCCGGGGGTCATGTAGAGCTTCATGGCTTCAGGCTTTTTGCAGCAGGAGGGTGTTGCCGGCGAGCACGAAGGTGTGCCAGGCGGCGTACATGTCGCGCTGGATCGCCTCGACATACGCCGGATCCGGGGTGTGCTCGTCGGGGAAGTTCGAGATGGCGCAGGAACTCCGGTTAAAGCGCAGCACCGCGTCGAGCAGGCGGGTGCCGAAACCGTGCATGGGCTGGAGCACCGGCGCGGTGAGCTCGGACCAGCCGGGCTGCGCCACCGAACCGCTCGCATCGAACGGCAACCCGGCAAGCTGCTGCAGCGCTGCGTCGTAGGTCTCGGCCAGACTGGCCAGCACGCTGTAATGGGTGAGCTGCTCGCGCGTCTGGCC
>JBAVWB010000123.1:0-31676 GCA_049697615.1 Thiobacillus sp.
TCGAGCCATGAATCAACGGTATGTAATACCTGTGCTTGCAATGATTGCCCTGGCGGGCGGCTGTGCGGAGTTGGGCAGTCTGGGCGGACCGAAATACGGCGAGACGAACGGCGCCGTGGCAAGCCAGTCGGATCGCGACGGCACCATCGCGCAGTTGGAAACCATCGAGGTGGATGACAAGTACAAGCTGGGGGTGGGGACGGCCGCAGGCGCGGTGGCAGGCGGCATTATTGGCTCGAAGGTGGGCGACAGCACCACGGCCACGGTGGCGGGTGCGGTATTGGGCGGCGTGGCGGGCACCTATGCCGAGAGCAAGATCCGCAAGCAGGATGCGCAGCGGATCACCGTCAACATGGTGACCGGTGGGCGGGTCACGATTACGCAGCCGTTGGATGGGCGCCTGCGGGAAGGCATGCGCGTGCGCGTGGAAGGCAGCGGCGAGAACGCCCGCGTGGTGCCGCGCTATTGATCCGGCCAGATGAAGCTTGAAGTTTCGTCATTCCGGCGAAAGCCGGAATCCAGCCTGATTGACTGGACCCCGGCTTTCGCCGGGGTGACCGCTAAAAAATATCCTTGCCAAACCAATAAGGTGGGGCTGGCGCGCCGATCGCGCCTTCACCCCGGCCTGACTCACGTCCGGGTTTTCCCCGCCTTGGTGGCTTCCGGCACCTCGGTCAGCTTGCCGCTTCGCACGTCGTAGATATAGCCGTAGATGGGAATGTCGCCGGGCACCAGGGGATGGTTGCGGATGCGATGTACGTCCTCGACCACGCTTTGCTCCAGGTTGGCGATGGTGAGCCAGCTGATGTGTTCGCCTTCGGTGGAACCGCCCCCGCCGCCGGCATCGTGCCAGCCGCTGGCGTCGACGCTGGCGGCCTTGAGGCTGCTGCGCAGCAGCGTGCGCATGACGTCGTCGGTGAAGGTCTGCATGCCGCAGTCGGTGTGGTGGATGACGAACCATTCACGGGTGCCGAGCAGCTTGTAGGAAATGACCAGCGAGCGGATGGCATCGTCGCTGGCGCGGCCGCCGGCATTACGGATGACGTGGGCGTCGCCCTCGGCGAGACCGGCATACTTGGCCGGGTCGAGGCGGGCGTCCATGCAGGTGAGGATGGCAAAGCGACGTCCCGGCGGCATCGGCAGCTTGCCCTTGTCGCCAAAGCTGGATGCATAGGCTTGGTTGGCCGCCAGGACTTCGTTCACAATTTTGCTCATGCGGGTCTCCTTGTCTCTGGGGTCAGCGATGGGGGGCTTGCTGCCCATCGGTCGCCCGCCTGATGTCGACCCAGGGTCCGGGCGGGCGGTCGAGTGGAAAATCCAGTATAGGAAACGCCTCGAAGGGTTCCAGGTTCCTGGCATTTGGCTTTTCAGATCGTATGCTTAAAGGACATCGTTACCGGGGGACAAAGCCATGAGCCACAAGCACGAGCACCTGCTGCGGTCGATTTTTGAAGGCCCGGTGAGCGGCAATGTCCACTGGCGGGAAGTGGAGTCGATGCTGACCCATCTGGGCGCCAGCGTGGAGCCGCACCACGGGGCAAGCTTCCGCGTGAGCCTGAACGGGGTGGAGGGCTTTATCCATCGCCCGCACAACAGCACCACCTGCACCAAACAGGAATTGCGCCACGTGCGCGATTACCTGGTGTCGGCGGGGGTCAGCCTGTCGCAGTTCCAGTCCGGGGAAGCGTAGCTGGCGGGATGCCGTAACGGGGCCGTCCATTCAGGAAGTGTTGATGCGTTTCGGCGCACAAAAACAGAGACGCCCGCATTGCGGGCGTCGTCCGGGGCCGAGGGGTTATTTAACCTGGATGCGATTCAGGTAATCGAGCAAGGCCAGGATGCGGCTGCGTGCATACATATTCGCGTCATAGGGCACGTCCATGTAGTACTCGGCCGCCTTCACGGAATCACTGCTGTAGCGATCCCCCCAGGCGGGCATGTCCCGGTCTCCGTGCCCCGTTACGATTGCGCGTCCGTCAATCACGGCATAGACGCGTTCAAACGGGAATACGCCATGATTCTTTTTCGCAAGCGTTGTTAGATCGGTCGGCTGTTTCTTCAGCAAATCGTTGATGGCGCCCGTGCCCTTGCCATCCTTTCCATGGCACAGGGCGCAACTGTTCTCGTATTCACGCTTGCCCAGATCCGCCTTGAGCTGTTTATCGGCTGCCGCAGCAAAACCGCCTGCTCCCATCATCATCAGCGCCGCAATGGTCAGAACGTTTGCATGCTTGCGTTTCATAATGCCCTCCGTTGGCTGAACGTTGTTCTGTCAAGGCAAAACCTGTCTAAGGAAGCCCTGAACAAGTTCACATTTGTCATTCCGGCGAAAGCCGGAATCCAGTTATATCAAGCATCTGGACCCCGGCTTTCGCCGGGGTGACGACTTGTTCAGGACATCCCTAACCAATCTAGTTCGAACGGTTGCAAAAACAAGCTGATCAGGCCTGGAATAAAAAAGCGGCGGCAAAATGCCCTGCGGCGCGCAGTTCAAACAGGCTCTACGCGAGTTCGCACAGCGATGCGTCGATGCTGACGATGTCTGCCTGTTCGTCGGCGGCGAGTATGTCTTCGGTATCGAGCTGATGCTGCAGTACCGCCAGATCCGCTTCCGAGGCATCGCTGCCTGCGCGAGCGCGCTGGACGATGCGTTCGCGCAAGGTGGCCACGGGCACCTGAAAATCGAGGATATGAAACGCCACGCCGCGCGTCTGTGCCTGTTCGCGCAGCAGGTTGCGCTGCCAGCGCGCGGTGAAGGTGGCGTCGACAATCACCGGCCAGCCGGCGTCGAGCAAGGCGCCCGCCAGCCCGGACAGGTATGCGTAGGTGCGGCGGGTGGCGTCGGCGGCGTAAAGCTGCTGGCCGACCCCCGAGCCGCTCTTTTCCAGTGCATCGAGCCCGGCCAGGCGCTTGCGCTCGACGTCTGAGCGCAGGCGGATGGCGCCCGGCGCCTGCATCAGGTGCCGGGTGATGGTGGTCTTGCCTGAACCCGACAGGCCATGGGTGATGTCGAGCCGCAGCGGCTGGGGGCGGGTCAGCGTGGCTGCCAGTTGCAGTAGCGTGCGGGCTTCGGCGAGCGCGGCGTCGCGGCTTGCGCCCGCGGTTTGTTCGGCACGCAGCACCGCGACCTTGACCCGCACCAGCGCGCGGTACACCGCGTAATAGCGCAGCAGCGCCAGCCCGGCGTAATCGCCGGTCTGTTCCAGCCACACGTTGAGCAGCAGCCAGGCCCAGTCCGGGTGGCCGCGCTGCAGCAGGTCCATATAGCAGAACGCGAGTTCGGACTGGATGTCGATCCAGCGCAGTTCGGGATTGAACTCGATGCAGTCGAACACCAGCAGCTGGCCGTCGACCCAGGCCAGGTTGCCCAGATGCAGGTCGCCGTGGCATTCGCGCACGAAGCCGTCGCGCTTGCGCGCGGTCAGCAGCGGGGCCAGCCGGGCGTGCTCCGCTTCGCTCCAGCGCTGCAGGGCATCAAGGCCTTGCCGGTCGGCCGGGTCGTCGAGTCGCGGCGCGATCTGCGCAAAATTCTGTGCCATCGGCTGCCAGACTTTTTCCGGGCTGCCCCACGGGCTGTCTGCGGCGGCGCGTGCGCAGCCTTCCTGATGAAAGCGGGCGAGGGTGGCCGCAATGGCTTCGACGTGCTGCGCGGTCATCCCGCCCGCTGCGTCGAGGCGGTCGAGCGTGGCATCCGGGGGAAACTGCCGCATCTTCACCGCGTATTCGAAGGTCTCGCCGACCCCGTTGACGTGGGGGGCGGCCGGGGTGCCGGTGATGGGGACGACGTCGAGGTAGATGGCCGGCGCGAGCCGCCGGTTGAGCTGCACTTCGTCGCAGCAGGCGTGCAGGCGCTTGTCGAGGCTGCTGAAATCGAGGAAGCCCAGGTCCAGCGGTTTCTTGATTTTGTAGGCGAATTCGCCGGTGAGCAGCACCCAGGAGATATGGGTTTCGATCACCCGGACCGGCCCTACCGCATGGTCGTAGCAGGCCGGGTCACGCAGGCGCCGGATCAGTTCGGGCTGATCGTCGGTGGGTTCCGTCATCGCGGGCTTCCGTTTTGAACAGACTGGACCGGCAAGGTCACATCTTGGGTTGGCCTTCGTGCGCGTAATCCCGTTCGCGCTTTTCCTGGCACACGATGCAGCGTTTGGCGGTCGGATAGGCCTGCAGGCGGGCGAACGCAACATCCACCCCGCAGTCGGTGCAGACGCCGTATTCGCCATTCTTGATGCGCTGTAACGCGGCTTCGATGTCCCGCATATCGTCGATATGGCGATCCAGGATGGTCAGGTTGAAATCTGCCAGGGCGTTGGCCATCGACTCGTCGCCGCTGTCGCCCGGCTCGTTGTTGAGCAGGTCGATGCGATGCTGGTTGCCCGAGTTTTCCAGTTCACTGCGCACTTCGCGCAACAAGGTCTGATATTTCTCGTTCAACTTTTTGGCGAGCTGGTCTAGCTGGGAAGGGCTGAGTGCGGACATTAAGTCTCCTGCGCGAGTGGGGTTGAACGATGCAGCTTCAATCTAAGGATAGCAATATCCCATTTTTTGGCGACCCATGGCTTGCTTGCCGGGACCGTTTCATTCAGGCGGCTTGCCGTCCCTGGATGAACGCCAGCGCCGCCTCGGCCGGCAGGGGACGGCTGAACAGATAGCCCTGCATGAAGTCGCACTGCTGCGAAGCCAGCAGCACACGCTGCGCCTCGGTCTCGACGCCTTCTGCCATCACTGCCAGCCCGAGGCTGTGCGCCAGGGCGATGGTGGCGGTGCAGATGGCGACATCGTTGACGTCGGTTTCGATGTCGCGGACGAAGGATTGGTCGAGCTTGAGGGTGTGGATCGGAAGCAGCTTGAGATAGCTGAGCGAAGAGTAGCCGGTGCCGAAATCGTCGATCGACAGGCGCACGCCCAGGTCGCGCAGCGCCTTGAGCTGGCTGATGCTCGAATCGGGGTTGTGCATGGCGACGGATTCGGTGATTTCAAGTTCGAGGTCGGCGCCCGCCAGCCCGTACTTTTCCAGTGCCTGCGCAACCTGCACCAGCAGGGCGGGCGAGTGCAGCTGATGCGCCGACAGATTCACCGCCATGGTCACCTCCTCCAGCCCGGCATCCCGCCAGGCACGGAGCTGGCGGCAGGCCTCGTTGAGCACCCACTCGCCGAGCGGCAGAATCAGCCCGGTTTCCTCGGCGACCGGGGTGAACACCGCCGGCGACACCAGGCCGTCGCGCGGATGGTGCCAGCGCAGCAGTGCCTCGACCCCGATGATGCGGCCGTCGCGGCTGTCCAGCTGCGGCTGGTAGTGCAGCTCGAACTGGCTGGTTTCCATCGCCACCCGCAAGTCGTGCTCCAGCATCAGCCGTTTCACCGCTGCCTGGTTCATCTCGGCGGTGAAGAACTGGACATTGTTGCGTCCCTGCGATTTGGCGTGATACATGGCGATGTCGGCATTCTTCATCAGCGTGTCGCCATCCTCACCGTCGTTCGGGTACATGGCGAGGCCGATGCTCGCCGTAGAGTGCAACTCGTTTTCACCGATGGGGTAGCGCTCGGCCAGCGCCTGCAGCAGCTTGTCCGCCACCCGGGCCGCCGCCGTGGCGTCGTCCACTTCGGTCAGCACCACCACGAATTCATCGCCGCCCAGGCGGGCCACGATGTCGCTGTCGCGCACGTTGTCGCGCAGGCGGTGTGCCACGTCCTTGAGCAGGGCGTCGCCCATGGCATGGCCCAGGGTGTCGTTGATGGTCTTGAAGCGATCCAGGTCGAGGAAGACCACCGCCAGTGCGCGCTGTTCCCGGCGTGCCATGGACAATGCCTGTTCCAGCTGGCTTTGCAGGCTGAAGCGGTTGAGCAGGCCGGTCAGGACATCGTGATAAGCCAACTGGCTGATTTGCGCCTCGGCCAGCTTGCGCTCGGTGATGTCCTGCACGGTGCCGGTGGAAAGAAGGGCCTTGCCCTGCGCGTCGTAGCGCGTCTCGCAGCGTTCGTTCACCCACTTGAGGCGGCCGTCCGGCATGCGCAGGCGATGGGTGATTTCGTAGGGGGTGCGGGTCGCCAGCGAATGGGTATAGGTTTGATCGACCCACTCCCGGTCTTCCGGATGGACGGCGTTCAGGAAGGCCTCGTAGGTGGCGCCGAACGCCGTTTTGTCGATTTCGAAAAGGCGGAAAATCTCGTCCGACCAGGTTAGCTTGCCGCTCACCAGATCGAGCTCCCAGCTGCCGACCCGGGCGATGCGCTGCGCCTCGTTGAGGCGCTTCGCGCTTTCCTTGAGCGCGGCAACGGCGATGCTTTTTTCGGTCACATCGATGCCGATGCTGACCATGAACTCCATCTCGCCGTGCTCGTCGAGCAACAGGGCGTTCGACCATTCGATCAGCCGCCTGGTGCCGTCGCGGGCAACCCAGTAGTTGGTATAGGTGTTGCGCAGGGCGTGGGGATTCCGGACGAGTGCGCAGTAGGCCTCTTCACGCACGTTTTTCCGTTCTTCCGGCGCCAGCAAGCAATCCCAGACGAACTTCCCTTCGACCTCTTCGAAGGAATACTGGGTCAGTTCCTCGCAGGCGCGATTGAAGCGGCGGATGCGGCCCTCGCGGTCGAGCACCACGATCAGTGCGCCGGCCTGGTCGAGAATCGCCTCCTGCATCGAGGAAATCGCGCGCAGCTCCCGCGAGCGCGCCTCCACCTGGGATTCAAGATCGTGGCGCGCTTCTGCCAGTGCATCCGTCATGTGGTTGAAGGCATGAGCCAGCCGGTCCAGTTCATCGATGCCCTCGCGCGGCGCGCGCGGCGTGAGATCGCCGGCGGCAATGCGGTCGGACACCTGGGTCAGCTTCTGGATGGGGCGTGACAGGCCGCGTCCCAGAACGAAGGCCATGATGCCGGACAGCACCAGGAACAGGGTCAGCGCAAGATAGCTGAGGCGACGCAATTTGGCGGCCGGCGCCAGCGCCTCGTCGGTGTCGATCTTCACCACCATGCCCCAGCCCAGGGCCGGCAGATAGCGCCACGCCGCCACCCCCTCAATGTCGGCATAGTCGCGAATGATGCCCCGGCCATGGTCGCCCGCCAGCGCCTTCTGCATCGGCAAGGCGGCTTTTTCGTGTGGCACCCGGTAATGGTAGGCTGCGTTCTCGACATGCCTGAGTGCTGCGGTGTAGAAAGTGTCGCCGCGATCCTGTTGCGCCAGCACGGTTTCGCCGGAGCGGCCGAGACCGGTGCGATCGGCTGCCACCGCTTCCAGCTTGTTTACATCCAGCTGCAGGGCAATTGCGCCGATCACCACGCCCTCGTTCAGCACCGGCGCCACCAGGAAGGCGGCGGGCTGGTTTGCGGAGGGCGCATACAGTGCAAAGCGGCTGAGGTGGGTTTGCAGGGTCTGCATGGACAGTTCGAAACCCTTCGCCAACTGGGTGTCGCGGTAGGGGCCGTGCCTGAGGTTGGTGCCGAGATCCGACTCCTGCAGTAGCGAGAACACCACGTTGCCGGCCGTATCGATCAGCAGCAAATCGTAAAAGCCGTCGCCCGCGTTGGCGTTCATCAGGGCATCGCGCAGCGGTCGGGCAGCGGCCCGGTAGGCTGGCGCGTCCAGTCCACCCTGCCGAAAGACGCCGCTCAGCGTGGCGACCCCGTTGCGGATCAAGTCTTGCCGGCTGAGCAGTCGGGCATCCGCCAGACGCTCGGCCATGTGGCTGTCGATCTGTTCAACTTTCTTGTTTGCGATGGTGGCCATGTTCGCCAGCACGGTTTCGCGCAGCGAGGTTTCGAACGAGGTCAGGTAAAACGCAGCCAGGCCGGCCAGCGGCAGCACCGCCACCAGCAGATAGCTCAACAGCAGACGGGTGGAAATGCGGAGCCGGTTCATGGCGTGGCACCGGACAGCTCGGCCAGCAGCCGTTGCCACTCGAACCGTGAACGGTAGTCAGGGTAAGGGTCCGGGCGCAGCGCATCGCCTGAATGCCATACCAGATCGAACTGCCCGTCCGCGCGGGCCTTGCCGATGCGCACCGGCTTCCACAGGTGGCGCGTGCTGCGGTCGACCGCAGCAATGCCTGACGGCGCAGCCATGCTCTGCTGCAGCATGGCGCGGTTGACCTGTTCGGGATCGGCGGTGCCGGCATCGCTCACCGCCTGCGACCACAGCCGAACGCCGACATAGGCGGCCTCGACCGGATCGCTGGTGACCCGATCGGAACCATAGCGTTGGCGGAATGCGGCGACGAAATGCCGGTTGGCTTCCCCCGGAATGTTCTGGAAATAGCTCCAGACCGCGTAATGGTTGGGATGGAAGGCTTCGCTCCCGATGGCTTTCAGGCCATCCTCGGCAAGGCTGAACGACACGACGGGTACTGCACCCAGGCCCGCCGCATGCAGGGCGCGAAAGAATTGCACGTTGCTGTCGCCATTGATGGTGTTGAGCACCACGTCCGGTTTCATGGCGCGGATTTCCGCAACGACCGCGTTGAAGTCGGACTCGCCCAGCGCGCGATAGCGTTCCGCCAGCACGGTGCCTCCGTCGGTTCTGACCAGATCGCGGATGATGAGGTTGGCGGCGTGGGGGAAAAGGTAGTCCGAGCCCAGCAGATAGACCCGCTTGCCCAGCGCATCCAGCGCCCAGCGTGTGCCGGGGATGATCTGCTGGTTGGGTGTGGAGCCGGTGTAATAGAGGTTGGGCGACTGCTCCAGCCCTTCGTACTGGAGCGGATAGAACATCAGGTGGCGATGTTTTTCCACCACCGGCTTCACCGCCTTGCGGCACGTCGAGGTCCAGCAGGCGAACAGGACGCTGACGTGCTCCGACACGATCAGCCGCTCGGCCTCGGCAGCGAACGTCCCGTCATCGGAGCGGCCATCCGCAACCACCATTTCCACCGGCCGCCCCAGCAGCCCGCCGGCTGCATTGATTTCCTCGACTGCCAGCCGCACTGCGTCCACCAGCGGACGTTCGCTTGCCGCCATGGTGCCGCTGAGCGAATGCAGCACGCCGATGCGGATCGGCAGCACCGGGTCGGGGCGCATCCACAGAAAAGAGCCCAGCACTGCCGCCAGGGCGAAGGCGGATAAAAGCAGATTGCGACGACCGGAGTTCATGGTTCGATTCTAACCGGCGCGGGATGCGAAACAGGCTGCCGGAACGGGATCACTGTTTATCCATCCCGGCGGGGCTGTCGGGGTTCGTCGGGCCATCCGGCCTGGATCAGGGCCTCGATCACGTGGCTGCGCATGGCGCCCCATGGGCGCCCGCCGTGCAGGACATGCTTCTGATTGATTTCCAGTTCGATGCCGACATACGCGTCTGCCGGGAAGCGGCGGCGCAGGTAGGCGGTCAGGCCGTCCGACCGGCCCGTGTAGGGGTAATTGCGGCGCACCTTCCATTCAGGCGCCGATGCCTTGAGCCGTGCCTGCCAGCGGCGGCACAGTTCGGCTTCGCCAGGCCGCGAGGGATCGTAGAGCAGGCCGATGTCGGCGTTGCGGACTTCGCCGTCGAGAACGGGGGTGAAACTGTGCGAGGAGAAATGGATGACCCGCCTGCCGTGTGCGATTTCGGAGGCGATGTGGGCCTCGACCTGGCTGCGGTAGGGCAGGTAATGCTGTTCCAGGATTTCGCGGCGGACGCTCGCCGGCGTGTTCCGGGTGGCATCGGAGTACAGGAACGGATGGCCGATGGAGCGGTTGAGATCGATCAGCAGGCGGCTGGTGGTGGAAAAAAACAGCGGCGCGGCCAGCACCCCGGCCATCTGCCGTGCCACGGCCAGCGCACCGGGATCGTAGCCGCGATGGGTTTGCAGCAAGGCCTCGAAGCCCTCAAACAAGGGGCGGTAGCGGAGCGGGATGCGGTTGCCGCCGTGTTCGCAGGTGATCAGGAGGCGGTCGGCCATGGCATCAGTCGACGAACATCCGTCCTGCTTCCAGGCAGTCGCACAGTTCCTGGTAGACCTCGTGCAGGCGGGCCTTGCCGTATTCCGGGCCCAGCGCGCGCAGGATGCGGCGGGCGAGCGGCCCGTGTTCCCGTATCGCACGCAAGGGCTCGCGCCAGGGTCCGGAACGCTCAAGCGAGGTGGCTTCGATGAGGTGATGCCAGAGCTCGCCGGCCCGGCAGTGCCGCCCGGGAAAGCCCAGCAGTCGCAGGTAGCCCGCATCGTCGATCAAGGCCCGCTCGGCATCGCGGATGCAGGCGAGCAGGATGCTTGCAAGCGCATCGGTGGGGATGGCCTGCTGCTCGGCAAGGGTTGCGGAATCGACGTGGTAGAGCGACTGAATGACCGCGGTGGCAGCGGCAGCGATGGCGAGGTCGGCCTGCGGACATTCCTGCACGTCGATCACGCGGATCTCGATGGCGTTGCGGTCGAAGCGCGGAATCGCGCCGCGCGCATTGAGCCATTCGTGCTGCAGCACGCCCTCGGGATCGAAGGGGGCGATGTCGCGGTACATCGGCGCCAGCACCCGGTCCTGGTATTCGGCGCGGCTGCCGACCGTTTCCGGGATCACCTGGCCGATCACCGACGGGACGCGGCTGACGGCCGTGCGGTAGCCTTCCATGCGGGTGTCGAGCGCGCCGCTGGGCCTGCCGTCGGCAATCGGCGAGCTCGCGGCCAGCGCCGGCAGGATGGGCAGCACGAGCCGCACCGCGGCATGCAGGCGGGCGAACTCGCCGTCGTCGGCGAAGGGCAGGTTGAGGTGCATGCTCTGCAGGTTGGCCTGGCCGTGCTTGCGGCAGCCGAAGATGCGGTCGTAGGCCTGATAAATGGACGCGTTCTGGTGAGGCCACAAGTGCGTTTCGGCGGCGGGGTCCATCCAAGGGTGCATGGCGCCGGGCATGAGGCGGGCGCCCAGGGGTTCCAGCAGACGGTTGATGGCATTGACCTCGGCCTGGAAACCGGCGGCGAGCGGGTCGAGCGCGGCGTCGGGGCGGGCGTTCTTGACCTCGACCAGATGCAGCACAATCTCGTTGGACCAGCCGAAGTTCCCGCGGTCGACTTCCGACGCGGTTTCACCCGCTGCGGCACGCAGCAGCCTGTCGGCGATCGGCATCACCGCAAGCGTTTGCCGGTCCACGATCATGTATTCGAGTTCGATGCCGTAGCCCGCAAACGCATGCAGCGCGGGGGCGTTGCTCACCGGGTGTGGCCCAGCTTGCGTGACTCGATGCGGCGCACGAAGGAGCCCATGATCTCGCGGTACAGGGCGTCCTTCAGCACGCCGTCCTCGTTGCCGGCGTCGACGTTGGGGTTGTCGTTGACCTCGATGACATAGCAGCGGTTGCCGATCTGCTTGATGTCCACGCCGTAGAGGCCGTCGCCGATGAGGTTGGCGGCCTTGAGGGCGATCTTCACCACCTCTTCGGGTGCCTCGGCCACCGCCACCGCCTCGACCGGGCCTTCTTCGTAGCCGGTGCGGCCGGCCTCGCGCTTGACGATCTGCCAGTGCCCGGCGGCCATGAAATACTTGCACACGAACAGCGGCCGCCGGTCGAGGATGCCGACGCGCCAGTCGAACTCGGTGGGCAGCCATTCCTGCGCGACGATGAGTTCCGACTTTTGCAGCAGCGCGTTCACTTTCTCGAACAACTCCGGCTCAGATTCCACCTTGGCCACCCCGACCGAGAACGAGCTGTCGGGCTGCTTCAGCACGCAGGGCAGCCCGAGGCTGGAAACGATCTGGCCCACGTTGTCGTGATGCACCATCAGCGTCTTCGGCGCCGGAATGTTGTGGCGAACGAGCAGTTCGGCGAGATACACCTTGTTGTTGCACTTGAGGATGGACTCCGGATCGTCGATCACCACCAGGCCTTCCGCGGTCGCCCGCCTCGAAAAGCGGTAGGTGTAGTGGTTGGCGAAGGTGGTGTCGCGGATGAACAGCGCGTCGAACTCGGGCAGTCGGGCAAGATCGGCGCGGGTGATGAATTCCACGGCGAGGCCCACGTCCTCCGCAGCCTTTTCGAATTTCTGCAGGGCGCGCGCGTTGGAAGGCGATTCCGTGCTGTCGGGGTCGTGCAGGATGGCCAGATCGAAACGCGGCGCTGGGCGCTTGTGCGTGCGCCGGCGGCGGCCCGTGAAATACGCGGTGGCGGACTCCACCACGAACTCATGATGCGGTGGTGGGATGTCGCTGGCGGCGATGGCGCGCACGTTGCGCAATTGCCAGCGGTCGCGGTGGCGCTCGAAGTGCGCGCGCAGCAGGGGCGCCTGCAGCAGGCTGAAGAGCCGATGGCTCAACGCAGCGTGGCGGCTCGCCACGTTGCGGCCGAAGTAGATGCTGAGCTCGAATGCGTCCGACTTGATGGGCGCGAGCGATTTCTGCACCAGATCGTCGAGATCCTCGGTGAGCAGCCGCACCAGATTCTGCGACTGCAGGTCCTCCATCGTGCTCACCCGCGGCAGCGGCTTGTGGCCGCGCGCTTCGGCCAGCAGGGAGACGTAATAGCCCAGGCTCTGGTAGCGGTAGGAGCGGCACAGATTGAACACCTTGACCGAGCGCCCCTCGCCATAGGCAGGATCGGTCAGGTAGACGCGCGCCGAAACGAGACCCACGCCGGGAAGGTCGAGCGGCCAGTCGCGCGGGTTGTCGACGACGATGAGGACGCTCACTTCGCGTCCTTCGCCGCCGACCGCTGCGGGTAGACCACCAGCAGGTTGGCGTCGTGGGTGACGATGCCGAGCAGCACCGCGCCGATCAGGCGATCGATGTTGACCCAGTATTCGTGCGAGGGGCTGTAGGGGTGGCGCCAGTAGGGGTCGGCCACCAGCACGCTGCGCTTCTTCCGGTCGTAGCCCGCGAGCACGACGAAGTGTCCGGCTGGCAGGCCGCGGATGTCGTCGGGGGTGTCGTCCGGCCCGAACTCGCGCGCGGCGCGATACAGGTAGG
Organism: Thiobacillus sp.; assembly: GCA_049697615.1. GTDB lineage: Bacteria > Pseudomonadota > Gammaproteobacteria > Burkholderiales > Thiobacillaceae > Thiobacillus. The sequence goes on from JBAVWB010000123.1 coordinate 12,859, forward strand.
TGGAGCTCAGCCCGGTAATGATGGGCAGGTTCCGACGCAGCAGGCCGCGGATCAGGGGCCGCGAAAGGTCGGTCAGGCGCAGCCGCCCGCCGAGGCGCAGGAATTCCAGATAGCCCTCGGTGACATGCTGCAGTCGGGTGTCATGTTTTTTCTCTTCGCGCTGGCGATCGAGGCGTTCGGCGATGTCCACGCCCGGCACGAACCAGGTGGGGTCGAACACCGTCAGGTTGTAGGTGTAGAGGGTGGCCTGGTAGCCTTGGCGCAGGGCATCGCAGGCCAGAAAGATCGCGAAGGTGCCGCCGTGCTTCAGCTTGTGGGTGCGTTCGATCACGTCCGCCAGCGGCTCGTCTGCGCCCCAGTAGCGGTAGACGGCATGCAGGCAGGTGGGGCCGCAGGTTGTCTCGTCCGGTTGCGGCAGCATCTTGAGCGGCAAACGCAAGGTGATCGGATGCATGAATCAGGCTTCGCCTAAAAGCCGCCCTGGTTGCCCGACGGGATGGGCGGCGATGGCACCCCGTCGCTGCCACGAAAACACCGGGCTGCTTCCCTAACGCGCCCACACCACGCGCAGCAGGTTTTCATGCTCGTTGTAGTGGTACTCCAGTTCGCCCTGGTAGGCATGGTGCAGCGCTTCGCCGATGCCGCGGGCGAGATGGATGTCGGTGGTGGTGATCAGGACGCCGTCGGCCTGGTCCTCGATCTTCATGATCCGCTTCAGGGGATGCTCTAGCTTGGCGTGGGCTTCCTCGTTCCTTGCCAGATGCAGCAGTTCCTCGCGGTGATCCATGAAGAACGGTCCACTGACGGTCACATAGCCGGCCGGAAAGTCGTCATGAATGCGGTGGCACGCCGGACACATTTCCTCGTGAGCCTGGGCCGGTTTTGCCAGCCATTGCCAGTGCCCCGCGTGGAACACGGCGCCGCACTGCGGGCAAACCGTGGGTTCCGGCAGCTTGTGCGTGGCCTTGTAGGTGTCGTGTCGGGTTTCCTGGACCATGCGGTCGCGCGGCACCGGGTGAAAGTTAGTGAATTGGGTTTTCATATTGCGCTCCTTCTGTGATGTTGAAAAATTGGCTTACATCCATTCGTTTTCTGCGACAGGACGCTGTTCGCCCCACAGCGCGCCCGGCGGCAGGTCGAGCAGGGAATAGGCGCCCGCCTTCAGGAACGGCAATGCGCGCGCGGCAGCCAGCATCATCCGCGCAGCCAGCCCCGCCTCGTCGTAGCGGGCTTCCAGCAGGAACGAGGCATGACCGGCGTCCCCCGCTGCGGCATGGCGCTCCAGCATCACGCCGCGGTTGGTTTCTTCCAGCGCGGCTATGCTGGGCACCGCAAACACCCGTGTCTGCTCGTCGAGAAAAAGCGGGTCGTTGACGATGGCGTTTTCAACTTCGGCCGCGTCTGCCGTGGGCTCCAGCTCGACATAGACATAACGCTGGAGGGCGCCTTCCCCGGACGGGAGTTCGGTCGCCAGCGCCTTCCTGACCCCCTGGATGCCGGATGCGGCCAGAGTGTGGTGCAGGCTGGTCCCGGTGTGCAGGCGGGATTCCGTATGCCCGCGGGGCGCCAGCAGCGCGAACTGGCTGCGGAAGAGGGACAGGGCGCCGGGGTCGCATCCCGCGCCGACGATGGCCGGCACTTTGTGATGGAGCGCGGCGCGGTGGATTTCCGACTTGTGGTCGAGGAAGGCGTCGCCGTGAAGACGGGCGCACTCGACCACCGGGATGCGACGTTGCAGCAGGTCTTGCGCAATCCCCATGACCGCATCGACCGGCACGCACAGGAGCGCGGCATCCACCTGATCCAGTTCGCTGACATGGGTCACGGCGGGGGCTTTCAGCCAGCGTTCGGGTGCGCTCCCGGGGCGCCGCACCACCCCCGCCAGTTCGATGGTCTGTTCGGAAACAATGGCCTCGACGCATTTGCGCCCCAGTTTCCCCAATCCGATGATGGCAAGCCGACTTTTTTTCATTCAGTTTCACCAGCATCGTGTGATGGGGCTGTTCTCAAAAGGGCGTCCTCTTATTCATACTAGGATGTGCGAAGCGCAATGAAGGGTTTACCGGGCGCCATTTCCCAACAACCTGACCATTTCACGCATGAAGGCGGGCAGGTCGGAGGGTTGCCTGGACGTGACCAGCTTGCCATCCACCACCACCTCGCTGTCCTCATACAGGGCGCCCGATGCCTTCAGCTCGTCGGCTACCGAGCGGTAGCAGGTGGCGTGGCGCCCCGGCATGACGCCCGCCGTGATCAGGATTTGCGGTCCGTGGCAAATGGCGGCAACCGGCTTCCCGCTGCGCATGAACGCCTGTGCGATCGCGACGGCGGCCGCTTCCTTGCGCAGCGTCGCGGGCGCCTTGCCGCCGGGGAGGACGAGCAGGTCGTAGTCGTTCGGATCGACATCCCGCAGCGCCTTGTCGACGGCCACCTCGTAGCCGTGCTTGCCATTGATCTTGCCTCTGGCAATCGAGGCGACGTCCACCTGCAGGCCTTCCTCCTGCATCCGGTAGAACGGGAACAGCAGTTCGGAATCCTCGAAATAGTCTGCGCTGATGATCAGTGCCTTCATGAAAACGCCTGCTGTTTCCGGGGTGCGGTCAGGGAAATATCGGTTGCTAGCAGCCTGTCGGACTTGAAGAATCGAAGCGAAAATTCGGCTGGGCGAGGGCAGGTTTTGACGGTTTCGCCGGGCAATAGTCGTTCTATTGCCCAAGAAAGCGGCGAAATATGAACCGGCCAGGCGGATTTGCAGCCGATTACCTTCAAGTCCGACAGGTTGCTAGGCCTTGCGTTCAAGCGCAATGCCAGCCAGCTCGATGAGCACGCCCAGCGCAAGCACCGCCAGTCCGGCCCATATTTCGGGGGCCATAGCCATCAGCACCCCGCCCAGCATCACCAGAAAAATCGCCAGAACGCGCCGCAAACGCCGCTTGCTCAACATGCTGATGCTCTCCGGTCCACGGGTGGCTACTCGTAGCGCAGAAAGTCTTCGGCGAGGGTGTCGGCGCCGAACTGTTCGATCAGCGACTCGATCTCGGACTGCAGGGTGTCGTCCTCGTCGTCTTCCAGGACGCCATCGCCCACCAGGCGCGCGCCGAGGCCGGCCAGCAGGGCATCCCGGATGGTCGAAAGGGTGGGCGGGTTTTCGCGGTTCTCGTCGTTGACCACCCATTCGATCGCACGCGAGAGCGGTTCGCTGGCGCTGGTCTGGACAAAATCGACGGCCAGTGCCGTTGCGCCGAACTCCTCGACGAGGGCATCCAGTTCATCGAGGAGCGATACGTCGACGTCGAAATGGTGCAGTCGCTCGGCCTCGTTGAAGTCGGCCGGCAACAGGTCGGCGAGAAAGCGGCGCACCGCCATCAGGGTGACGGGCTGCTCGCATTCCGGATTGTCGACCCGGCTTTTGAGCAGTGCCGACAGGCGCGAACTGACGCGGGTGGCAATATCGATGGGGATTCGGGTCATGGCTTGGCCTGTTTGCTTGTTGACTTGGGGGCGAAGTGTCAATTACTGATTACTGAAATTCACGGTTCCTCTTACCTGTATAGCAGATGAAGCTGCGGCCTCGCTGGAAGAGGGCGTGCCCCTTGAGGCAATGCATTCAAGCGCTCAGGTCTGCAACAGTTCGACCAGAGAACCGCCGCTGTGCAGGCGGCGGATGGCCTCGGCGAACAGCGGCGCCGTATCCAGCACCCCGACCCGGCTGCCCAGCATTTCCGGCGGCAGCCGGAAGGGTGGAATGGAGTCGGCGACCAGCACCTTCTCCAGCGCCGGGTCGGCAAGAATCGTGGCCGCCGCGCCGGCGAACACGCCGTGGCTGGCTGCGGCAAACACCCGCTTCGCGCCCAGCGTCTTGCAGGCGGCGGCGGCGCGCGCCAGGGTAGTGCCGCTGCTGACCAGGTCGTCGATGATGATCGCGGTTTTGCCGCCGACCTCGCCGACCACCGCCTCGCCGGACACCACGCCTTCGCTGCGATGTTTTTCCATGAAGGCGGAACCGACGGGACGGCCGAGCGCGCGGGCGAGGGACGCGCGGAAGGCCTCCGCCCGCTTCACCCCGCCCGCGTCCGGCGACACCACCACGATGGCTTCGTCCTGCAGGCGGGCCGCGAACCAGGCGACGAAGAGGCCGCGGGCTTCCAGATGCTCGGCCGGGATGCGGAAGGCATTCTGGTAGGCGGCCAGGTTGTGCACGTCGAGCGTCACCATCCGGTCGGTGCCCACCGCCTCGAACAGCTGGGCGACGGTGCGGCTGCTGACCGGGTCGCGCGGCTTGGTGCGGCGGTCCTTGCGGGAATAGGCCAGATAGGGGCACACCGCGGTGACGCGGGCGGCCGAGGCGTCCTTCAGCGCGCCGATGAAGAACAGCAGGCGCACCAGTTTGTCGTTGGCGCTGTTGCCCGGCTCGCCGTAGAGCGAGTGGATCACATACACGTCGCGGCCGCGCACGTTCTCCAGCGGCCGCGCCTTGTGCTCGCCGTCCTCGAATTCGCGCTCCTCGTGGCGGGCCAGCGTCAGCCCCAGCGCGGCCGCCACCCGTTCGCCGTAGGGTCGGCTGGCATTGAGCGCAAACAGGCAAAGCACCTCTCCGGTCATCGAATGGTCTCCAGGCTGATTCAGGATGCTGGCATCGTTTTAATAATATGCCAGACTTGAATGAAGCATCTACCGGAGGAAAAGCGAGAACGATGGAACCCAAGGAATGTTTTTACAGGGAGCAGTTCGGCTACTGCTGGGAGGAGGATAGCCAGTGGCTGTTTCAGGCAGTGGATGTGACCGAGAAGCCGCTGGGCGAACCCGTCAGGGTCGAACTGGGGGATCTAGTCTTCCATCACGACCAGGATGAGGAACTGCATTAGAACGGTGCGATAAGTAATTAACATACAAAGGGAATCCGAGAGATGCCCCCATGAATACTTCAACGAAGTCGTCCGGTCAGGAACGCTGGAACTTGCAGCCCGGCGACGTCTTGCTGGTCACGGACATCCAGAACGATTTCCTGCCGGGCGGCAGCCTGGCGGTGGCGGGCGGCGACGAGGTGGTGCCGGTGCTCAACCGCTATATCGGCGCATTCGTGGCGCAGGGCCTGCCGGTGTATGCCACGCGTGACTGGCATCCCGAGCGGCATTGTTCCTTCCACGCGCAGGGCGGGCCGTGGCCGGTCCACTGCGTGGCGGGCACGCCCGGCGCGGCGTTCGCGGCGGCGCTCACGCTGCCCCCTGACACCACGGTGATTTCCAAGGCGACGTCGCAGGAGCAGGAGGCCTATTCCAGCTTCCAGGGCACCGACCTCGACAGCCGCCTGCGCGCAGCCGGCATCCGCCGGCTGTTCATCGGTGGGCTGACGACGGATTACTGCGTGCTCAACACGGTGCGGGATGCCCGACATCTCGGCTATGAAGTGTTTGTGCTGACCGACGCGATCCGTGCGGTGGACGTCCAGCCCGGCGACGGGCAGCGCGCCGAGGAGGAGATGATGAGCCTCGGCGCCCACAGCATCACGCTGAATGGCCTGGCTGCATGAATCCCGCGTCCAGTGTCCTGCTCACCGATCTCTATCAGCTCACCATGCTGCAGGGCTATCACGATGCCGGCATGGAGGACACCGCGGTATTCGAGTTCTTCGTGCGCAGGCTGCGCCCCGGGCGCGGTTTTCTGCTGGCGGCGGGTCTCGAACAGGCGCTGCAATTTCTGGAGCAGCTGCGCTTCACCCCGGAGGAGCGGGAATGGCTGGCGTCGACCCGGCGCTTCAGCCCGGCATTCCTCGCCTCGCTGGAAAACCTGCGCTTCACCGGCGACGTGCATGCGATGCCCGAAGGCACGGTGTTTTTCCCCAACGAGCCGATCCTGCGCGTGACCGCGCCGATCGCCGAGGCGCAACTGGTGGAGACGCGACTCATCAACCTTCTGCATCTTGAAACCCTGATCGCTTCGAAGGCTGCGCGTTCGGTGCTGATGGCGCCGGACAAATTGCTGGTGGATTTCGGGCTGCGCCGCGCGCACGGGGCGGAATCGGGCCTCCTGGCGGCGCGCGCGAGCTATCTCGCCGGATTTTCCGGCACCTCGACGGTGCTGGCCGGCCAGCAGTTCGGCATCCCGCTGTACGGCACCATGGCGCATTCCTTCATCCAGGCGCACGACGACGAGGCGCTGGCCTTCGCGCATTTTGCCCATGCGCAACCGGACAACGTGGTGCTGCTGATCGACACCTGGGACACCGAGGCGGCGGCGCACAAGGTGGTGGCGCTGGCGCCCAGACTGACCCGCGCCGGCATCCGCATCAAGGGGGTGCGCATCGATTCCGGCGACCTCGCCGAGCATGCGCGCCGGGTGCGGGCCATCCTCGACGCCGGTGGGCTCGAACACGTCATCATCTTCGCCAGCGGCGACCTCGACGAATATTCACTGCGCGACATGCTCGCCGCCGGCACGCCGGTGGACGGCTTCGGCGTCGGCACCCACATGGATACGTCGAGCGATCTGCCTTACCTCGATTGCGCCTACAAGCTGCAGGAATATGCCGGCCGTGCGCGCCGCAAGCGTTCCGAGGGCAAGGCGACCTGGCCCGGGCGCAAGCAGGTCTATCGCCACCATGATGCCGATGGCCGCATGGCCGGGGACGTGGTCACCCTGGAAACCGACCCGCAGCCGGGCCAGCCGCTGCTGATGCCGGTGATGCAGGGCGGGCGCCGCCTGGCGCCGCCTCCGGCCCTGGTGGACGTGCGCCGCCACGCGGCCCTGAATCTTGCCCGCCTGCCGGAGCCGCTGCGCCGCCTGGACACATTCGACTACCGGGTGGAGATCGCTCCCGCGCTGCACCAGCTCGCTGTCGAGGTCGACCGCCGCACCCTATCCTCCCAAAGCGTCTAGATTAAAAACATGACTTCCATTTCGCCGCTTTCCCCCGATCGCCTGTATCGCGCCTGCGATACCGCGCATTTCACCTTCACGACCACCGCCGAACTCGATGACCTCTCCGAAGGCATCGGCCAGATGCGCGCCATCGACGCGGCGCATTTCGGCATCGGCATGCGCCATGCGGGCTACAACCTCTACGTCATGGGGCCGCCCGGCAGCGGCAAGCGCTATCTGATCAGCCAACTGCTCGACCGGCGCGTGGGCGCCGAGGTCAACCCGCCCGACTGGTGCTACGTCCACAATTTCGACCAGCCGCACAAGCCGCGTGCGATTCAGCTGCCTGCCGGCATGGGCACCCGTTTCCATGCCGACATGCAGCATCTGGTGGCGGAACTGCAGGCCACGATTCCGGCAGTATTCGAGGGCGAGGAATACCGCCGCCGCCTCGCCCAGATCGACGAGGAATTCGGCGAACGCCAGACGCAGGCCTTCGGCGAGGTGGGCGACGAGGCCATCAAGCAGGGCGTTACCCTGCTGCGCACGCCGAACGGTTTTTCCTTTGCGCCGGTCAAGAACAACGAGGTGATGAGCCCGGACGACTTCGACAAGCTGTCGACGGAGGAAAAGGCGCGCATCGAGCAGGCGATTGCCGGCCTGCAGGAACAGCTGGAAAAGGTCATCCGCCAGGTCCATCAGTGGCGGCGCGAACGGATCGAGCGGGTGCGCAAGCTCAACGAGGAAGTGGTGCTGTTCGCCGTCGGCCACCTGATCGACGACCTGCGCCGCGACTATGCGGATTTTCCGGCGGTGTGCGGCTACCTGAACGAGGTGCAGCAGAACGTCATCGAGAGCATGGACGAATTCCGCCATCCCAAGCAAGCCATGTCCGCGCTCGCCGCCCTCACCAGCGAACTGCCCGATTTCAGCCGCTTTCGCGTCAACCTTTTTGTGGCACGGGACGGGACGGAGGGCGCGCCGGTGGTCTACGAGGACCACCCAACCTACCAGAACCTGATCGGACGGGTCGAGCATGCCTCACAGCTGGGCGCGCTGGTCACCAACTTCCTGCTGATCAAGCCGGGTGCGCTGCACCAGGCCAACGGCGGCTACCTGCTGCTGGACGCCTTCAAGCTGCTGACCCAGCCGTTTTCCTGGGAAGGGCTGAAGCGCGCCTTGTCCACCCACGAAATCCGCATCGAGTCGCTCGGCCAGATGTATAGCCTGGTCAGCACCGTGTCGCTGGAGCCGGAGCCGATTCCGCTCAACGCCAAGGTGATCCTGCTCGGCAACCGCCTGCTGTATTACCTGCTGGCGCAATACGATCCGGATTTCAGCGAACTGTTCAAGGTGGCGGCCGATTTCGAGGACGAAGTGCCGCGCAGTGCGGACAACGATCAGCTCTACGCCCGGCTGATCGGCACCCTGGTGCGGCGGGACACGCTGCAGCCGTTCGATCGCGACGCCGTGGCACGGGTGATCGAGCACAGCGCCCGCCGGGCCGAGGATGCGGAAAAACTTTCCACCCACATGCAGAGCCTGGCCGACCTGGTGCGCGAGGCGGATTACTGGGCGGCGCAGGACAAGCGCGAGGTGGTGACGCGCGCCGACGTCGAGCGGGCGATCGAGGCGCAGATCAAGCGCTCCGACCGCCTGCGCGAACGCTCGCACGAAGCCATCCTGCGCGGCATCCTGCATATCGACACCGACGGCGAGCGGGTCGGGCAGGTCAACGGCCTGTCGGTGTTCCAGCTCGGCGACTTCAGCTTCGCCCAGCCGTCGCGCATCACCGCCAACACCCGCCTGGGCGAAGGCGAGCTGGTCGACATCCAGCGCGAGGTCAAGCTCGGCGGTTCGATTCACTCCAAAGGCGTGCTCATCCTGTCGTCCTTCCTCGCCTCGCGCTATGCCGCCGAACAGCCGCTGTCGCTGGCGGCCAGCCTCACGTTCGAGCAGACCTACGGGCAGGTGGAAGGCGACAGCGCCTCGGTGGCGGAGCTGTGCGCGATCCTGTCGTCGCTGGCGAATGCGCCGATCCGGCAGTCGCTGGCGGTGACCGGGTCGGTCGACCAGTTCGGCCGGGTGCAGGCGATCGGCGCGGTGAACGAGAAGATCGAGGGCTACTTCGACATCTGCAATCAGCGCGGCCTGACCGGCAGCCAGGGCGTGCTGATACCCGCCTCCAACGTGGCGCACCTGATGCTGCGCCGCGACGTGGTGGAGGCCGCGGCGGCGGGGCGCTTCCATGTCTATGCCGTGGAAACGGTGGATCAGGCGCTCGAACTGCTGACCGGCATCCCGGTCGGCACGCCCGAGTCCGAGGGCAGCCTCGACCAGCGCGTGGCGCAGCGGCTCAAGCATCTGGCCGAACTGCGGCGCAAGTTTGCGAAGAAAGCCGAATCCGGTGGCGGTGGCCATGAGCAAAACGACAAATGAGCGGCCTGCGGGCCTCAGGATATGGGTGGCGCTGGACGCGTCGCCGCGCAGCACCGCAGCGCTGACGGCTGCCGCCGTCCTGGCGGAGGCGCTCGATGCGGAACTGGCCGGGCTGTTCGTCGAGGACGTCAACCTGCAGCACCTGTTCGGCCTGCCCTTCGCGCGTGAATTCAGCGTGCTGACGGGTGCGGGGCGCCCGCTGTCGCAGGGGGAGGTGGAGTGGGCCTGGCGGCGTGAGGCGGAAGCCATGCAGCGCCTGCTGGCCGAGGCGGCAGGACGCCAGCGCCTGCGCTGGTCTTTCCGCGTGGCGCGCGGCAGGGTGTCGGCGGAGGTGAGCACGCTGGCGCATTCGTTCGACCTGGTCGTGCTGGGCAAGCAGACCGGCAGCAGGGTGGTGGCGCTTACCCGGACGACCCGTCGGGTCGACAGGCCATCGCAGCCACGCGTGGGGCCGGTGCTGGTGCTGTTCGAGACCATGCCGGCCTCCGCCAGCAACCTGGCGATGGGCGTCATGCTGGCGCGCCGCAACGGCGCCGAACTGGTCCTGCTGGTCAGCGCAGCAAGCGAGGACGCGTATCAGGCGGCCTGCGCGGCCGCCCAGTCCGCGCTCATGGAACGGAGGGCCACCGGCCGATGCGTTTGGCTGCCGACGCTGGATGAAGCCGGCCTGATCCAGGCAGCCCGGCGCGAAGCGGCAGGCTGCCTGGTGCTGGCCGATCGCGAACGCTTCCTCAGACAGGCAGGCTTCGAGCGGATGCTGGACGAGATCGAGTGCCCGATCGTGTTGACCCGCTAGGCGGTCACGCAATCCCGCCGGTGCCATGGGCTAGATTGAAACCAGTAACAGGAGACGTATATGGCCATCATCGGCATCGATCTGGGCACGTCCAATTCCGCCGCCGCCGTGCTGCGCGGCGGGCGTCCCGTCATCATCCCCAGCGCCGAGGGCGTGAGCCTGGGCGGCAAGGCCTTCCCCAGCTACGTGGCGGTGGCCGCCGACGGCCAGATGCTGATCGGCGAGCCGGCGCGACGCCAGGCGGCTGCCAACCCGGAAGGCACCGCCACCGCCTTCAAGCGCCGGATGGGGCAGCGCGAAACCCTCCGGCTCCGCGACAAGTCGTTCACCCCCGAGCAGCTGTCCGCCTTTTTGCTGCAGAAGATCAAGCGCGACGCCGAAGCCTTCCTCGGCGAGGCGGTGACGCAGGCGGTGGTCACCGTGCCGGCCTATTTCGACGACAACCAGCGCAGCGCCACCAAGGATGCCTGCAAGATCGCCGGCCTCGAAGTGGTGCGCCTGGTCAACGAGCCCACTGCTGCGGCGCTCGCCTACGGCCTCGACCGGCTGGGGCAGGAACTCCGGATCGCGGTGATCGACTTCGGTGGCGGCACGCTCGACGTTACCGTCATGGACTTCGGCAAAGGGGTGTTCGAGGTGAAGGCGACCTCGGGCGACACCCGCCTGGGCGGAACCGACATGGACGGGCGCCTGATCGAGGCGCTGGCCGAGCGCTTCCAGCTGGCGACGGGCGTGGACCTGCGCCCGGATGCCAAGGCCATGGCCCGCCTCAAGGAAGCGGCCGAAATGGCCAAGATCGAACTCTCCGCCGGCACCAGCGCGCACATCAGCCTGCCCTACATCGCCGCGGCGGGCGGCGAGCCCAAGCACCTGGAGATGGACCTGTCCCGCACCGACCTCGAACGCATCGTGCGTCCGGTGATCGAGCGTTGCCGCGGCCCGGTCGAGCAGGCCCTGCGCGATGCCGGCACGCAGCCGAAGGACATCGACCGCATCATCTTCGTCGGTGGCCCCACGCGCATGCCCGCGGTGCGCGCCTTCTTCGAGGACATGATGGGCCGCAAGGCGGAGATGGGCGTCGACCCGATGGAATGCGTGGCGAGCGGCGCCGCGATCCAGGCAGGCGTGCTGGCCGGCGAGGCGGGCCTGGGCGAGATCGTGCTGGTGGACGTGACGCCGCTGACCCTGGGCGTCGAAACCCTGGGCGGCGTGGCCACCCCGCTGATCGCCCGCAACACGCCGGTGCCGGTGAAGCAGAGCGAGACCTTCACCACCGCCGCCGACATGCAGACCTCGGTGACCATCCACGTCTTCCAGGGCGAGCGGCCGATGTCGGCGGACAACGTGAGCCTGGGCGAATTCAACCTCGACGGCCTGCCGCCGGCGCCCCGCGGCGTGCCCAAGATCGAGGTCACCTTCGACATCGACGCCTCCGGCATCCTCAACGTCACCGCGAAGGACACCGCCACCGGCAAGAGCCAGAGCATCCGCATCACCGGTTCCACCCGGCTCAATACGGCGGACAAGGAGCGCATGATCAAGGAGGCCGAACAGTACGCCGAGGCCGACAAGAAGCGGCGCGAGGACGTGGAAAAGCTCAACGAGGCGGATGCCGCCTGCTACCAGGCGGAGAAGATGCTGGCCGATTTTGCCGACAAGCTCACCGATGATCTGAAAGGAAAGATCCAGACCGCGATGCGGGAGACCAAGGAGGCCTTTGCCCGCAAGGATGCACCTGCCGCATCGGAGAAGGCCGAAGCCCTCAAGAAGCTGCTCAAGGAAGCGGGCGCGGTGATCTATTCGCAGACCCAGACCCAGAGCGGCGGCCCCTACGCCGAAACGAAATTCCAGGGCGGCAATCCGCCGCCCTACGAATCCACCGGCGAGGCCCGGCCTTCGGGCTCCGGCCCGCGCGGCAAGGTGGTGGACGCCGAGTACAAGGAAGAAAAGTAGCGGGGTGACGTCATCAATTCCGTTTCGCAGCGCGACTATTACGAGGTGCTGGGCGTCCCGCGCGATGCCGATGCCAAGGCGATCAAGGATGCCTTCCGCAATCTCGCCCTGAAAACTCACCCGGACCGCAACAAGGAACCCGGGGCCGAGGAGCGTTTCAAGGAAATTGCCGCCGCCTACGCCGTGCTGTCCGACCCGAAGAAACGCGCGGAATACGATGCCGGCGGCCATGCCGGGGTGGCGGGCTACAGCGCCGAGGATCTGTTCGGCGGGATCGACTTCCAGGATCTGTTCCGCGGCTTCGACCCCGGTTTCGATTTCGGCGGCGGCCTGTTCGACCTGTTCTCCCGGCGCCGGCGCGGTCCGCCCCAGGGCGCCAACATCGAGGTGGACATCGCCATCCCGCTGGAGAAGGTGGCGAGCGGCGGCGAGGAGACAGTGCGCTACGCGCGCGATGCCCCCTGCGAACGCTGTCACGGCTTTGGCACCGCCGACGGCACGCCGCCCAGGGCATGCCCCGCTTGCAAGGGCAGCGGCCAGCAGGTGACGGCCCGGCAGCAGGGCAACGTGTCGGTGCGGCAGATCAGTGCCTGCCCGGTTTGCCATGGCAGCGGCAAGCAGATCGAGCAGCCGTGCCCTGCGTGCGGCGGCCGCGGCGAGGTGCAGAAAACCGAAACCCTGACGGTCACCATTCCGGTCGGCGTGGAGGACGGCATGGCGCTGCGGGTGGCGGGGCGGGGCATGGCCAGCCCCGAGCCCGGCGGGATACCCGGTGATCTTTTTGTGGTGGTGCATTCCCGTCCGGACCCGCGTTTCCAGCGCGACGGTGCCGACCTCTGGCGTCACGAGACGCTGCCCCTTACCGACGCCGTGTTGGGAACTAAACTGGAAGTACCAACGTTGAAAGGGGGGACGGCGGAAGTCAATGTCCCGCCCGGAATCCAGCCTGCCACCGTGCTGCGGCTGCGGGACAAGGGCCTTCCCCGCTTCGGCAGGAAAGGAAAGGGGGATATGTATCTGCAAATCGAGTTACGGATTCCGGACAAGCTCAGCCATGAGGAGCGGGAACTCTACGAGCGGCTGCGGGCACTGGCCGGCAATTCCAAGCGACATTTCTGGGAATCCGGATAGTCCGGGCACTTCGGGGTCACCCAACGACAGTCAGGAATCGGCACTGACCGGTTCATTCGCAACCTGAACAGAAGGAATACATGATGAAAACACCGCTGCAAATCACGTTTCGCGACATGGAGCATTCCGAGGCGCTGGAGGCGCACATCCGCGAAAAGGCCGAGAAGCTGGAGACCTTTTTCGATCCCATCATGTCCTGCCGCGTGGTGGTGGAAATGCCCCACCAGCACAAGCATCAGGGCAAGTTCTTCAACGTGCGCATCGACATCGGCGTGCCGGGAAGCGAAATCGTGGTGAACCGCGACCGGCACGAAGACGTGTATGTCGCCCTGCGCGACGCCTTCGATGCGGCCAAGCGCCAGCTCGATGACTACTCCCGGCGCCTGCGTCGCGACACCAAAACCCATTCACAGGAATTCACCGGTCTGGTGGCACGCCTGGTTCCCGAGGAAGGCTATGGCTTCATCCGGCGCGCCGACGGCAACGAACTGTATTTCAGCTTCGACAATCTGGTGAACGTCAGTTTCGACCAGATCAAGGCGGGCGACGAGGTGAAATTCATCGAGGAAATGGCCGCCGAGGGGCCGCAGGCCAAGCGCGTGAGCATCGGCCATCACCACATTCCGCTGTGATTTCATTCAGCACAGCGGCACAGAGTTCAATCCAGATTGTCCATTGGGCGATTGGCAGGAGAGGCGCCCTCGCCCCGATTTTCGTACCCCCGCAATCTCCACGGCATCGGGCCGGGGGCGACCCTCCTACAACGGCAAGCGTAGGAGGGTACACGCCGTGCACCGATTGGCGCACGAGGGCGCACGGAATGCGCCCCCACCCAAAGCATCTCGCGCCTTAATGAACAATCGGGGTTAAAAACAAGGGGAAAGTCCTGCACGCAGCATTCACTGGTTCGGAGGGGGTACGTCTTCCTGCAACTGTGCCTCTGTGGCCAACCCATTTTTTCAAGCGTAATTCAGGATTCGGGCGCGCTGCTGGCGGCGCAGGCGCAGCCCTTCGCGCACCAGCGCCGACTCGAAATCGGAGAAGCCGGCTGGTGGCTGGCCGTCGGCCGTCCACAGGCGGCGCAGCCGGGCAAGGGCGCGGTCCGGATCTGGCTTGTCTGGCTGCAGATAGCCCAGCGCCGCCGCTGCATTGAATGCCAGCGGCGACAGCGGCGGCTCGGCCTTCGCCCAGATGCCGCGCAGTTCGCGCAGAAAAATGCCGACGGTGATGTCGCCGATTCCCTTGCCCAGCGCTTTGAGCCGGCTTTCCAACTCGCGCGCATCGAGGGCGGCGCCATGCAGGGCATCGAGGCTGCCGCCGTAATCGCGCATCAGCGCGGCGCATACTTCAAGCAGCTTGGTGGCGGTCTTGTAGTCGTAGCGTACATAGCCGCCGGCATCGAGGATGGCCACCAGGCCGTCCCAACCCGTAGCCAGGATTCGATCGGGCGCGATCATGCCGCGCGCGGAGAATGCCTGCCAGGTGCGGGTGGCCAGCGATTCCGAAATGCGCGTGCCGTACAGCACGGCAGCGAGAAACCACTTGAAGCGTTCGCCCGCATCGGTTGATGCGAGGTCGACGCCGAGCGCGCTCGAATAGCGCCCGCCGAGTCTTTTAACCAGGTCGCCCGGGGCGGTTCTGCTCATGGACCTGGCTCGTAGACCAGACGGTCGGCCTGGCGTTCGAGACGGGTGCCAAGTTCGTCGCACAGCCTTTCCATGCGCGTGGCGATGACCTCGAAATCCTCGTCGCCGGCCAGGGCGACCTGCGCAACGTCCAGCTTCACCGGAAGCAGTTCGATGCGCCGCAGACGCCCCTGATCGAACATCAATTTGAACAGGCAGGAATGGTCGTTGCGCAGCACCGGGTCAACCGCATAGTCGTCGATGAAGTCGCCGGTATCGTAGAGGATGGGCTTGCCATGATGGATCTCGATGCCCTGGCAGAGATGCGCGCTGTGGCCGTAATAGACATCCGCGCCGAGTTCGATCACGCGCTGGGCGAAGCGACGAAAGTCCGGGACAGGGCGCTCGATGAAATTGGCCCCCCAGTGATTCGAGAACACCACCCAGTCCGCACCCGCTGCCCGCGCCACGGCGATCGCGTCTGCCACCCGAGCCATCCTGTCCGGCTCGAGCGAGACCTCCAGATAGTGGGTGCCGGGGCACTGGTCGTCTGCGGCGAAGTCGGGCTGGTTGTCGGTGAAGGCGATGAGCGCCACGCGGCAAGGCGACACGCCGTGCACCTCGATCAGGGCGGGCGCGGCAGCCTCCTTGAGATCGAGACCCGCGCCAGCGTGTCGGATGCCGGCGGCATCCAGCGTGCGCAGCGTGTCGCGCAGGCCGCGTTCCTCGAAATCCAGGGTGTGGTTGTTGGCGAGGGAGCAGGCGTCAATGCGCGCCGCCTGCAGGAAGCGCACGGCATCGGGGTCGGCGCGAAAATGGTACGGCTTCCAGCTGCGCGTCCACGGCTGAACATGCCGGGTCAGGGCGCATTCCAGATTGGCGATGCGCAGGTCGGCCTGCAGCAGCCGCGGCAGCACGTCGCCCCACATCTCATGCGGCTGCATGTTTTTGAGCGCCGCATCGACGCCGCGGCCGAGCATGACGTCGCCGATCAGGGCCAGGGTCAGCATGGCTTTACCTTGTCAGCCCCGCCATGGCCCGATCCGCGGGGCAGCGGCTAGCGTTGGTTTGCGGCCCAGAGTTGGCACCAGCCCTGGGGGCTGACCTTGCCCTCCACCACCTTGCAGGTGCTGTCGGCGGCGACGAATTGCAGGCAATTGGCACAGTTCTGGTTGCCCTTGGGCGTGTCCTGGTACTTGACCTGTGCCTTGCTTACCTTGCCGCTTTGGGCGCGACCCGCAGCCGGCAGGCACAGCATGCAGCCTGCCGTGAGGGCGGCGCGCAGCACCGCCCGGCGTTTGAGATCATGGGTAGCCATCATGCATTCTCCTTTCGTTACGTCGAATCCGCCGGCAGGCTTGCCTGCTGCCTGTCCGGCGGGCACCGGTCTAGTTCCCCGCAGGAGGCCGGGCAGGTTTCGATTGATCGTTCGCTTTTCTGATGAGGTATTTGTCGAATTCGCTGCGGTCCAGCCGTTCATCTCCATTGATGTCAGCCGCCTTGAAGGCCAGATCATCCTTGCCTTTGGCCTTGAACTCCTCGAGAGAAAGGAAACCATCCTTGTTGCCGTCATGGTCCTTGAAGGACTGGCCCGATTCGGACATCCCGTTCTGATCGACGGCGTAGGCAGACGACATCGCGGTGCCCAGCAGCAGGGCGGCAAGTCGTGATCTGGTTTTGCGGGTTCCTGATTTCATGAGGGTCTCCTGTGTGATCGATTGCCCAAAGGGGCACGGTGAGCCGCGATCTGATGCAGCCCGCCCTCAGATTTACCCACTGTAGGAGACTTTTGAGCCCGTACAAGATTTCCGGACACGCCCGGTTCTGTCCGTCGGCAGGACTTCACATGGTGCGCTTGATCAGGCGCCGCAGCGCGGACAGTGACCGCGTATTGAGCACATCGTCCTTTTCCAGCCAGCCGCGCCGGGCCTGGCCGACGCCATAGCGAAGATGGGCGAAATCGAACGTGCTGTGCGCGTCGGAGTTGATGCTGACCAGCACGCCTTCCTCCTTCGCCATCTGGCAGTGGCTGTCCAGCAGATCGAGGCGCTCGGGGTGGGCGTTGAGTTCGAGGTAGCAGCCGCGCGATTTTGCATGGCGGATGATGCGCAGCATGTCGACGTCGTAGGGTTCGCGCCGGTCGATCAGCCGCCCGCTGGGATGCGCAAGCAGCGTGAAGTGCGGATGGTCCATCGCGGTGAGGATGCGCGCGGTCTGCTTCGCGCGCGACAGATGGAACTGGCTGTGCACCGCGCCCACCACCAGGTCGAGCCGGCCCAGCACCTCGTCCGGCAGGTCGAGGCTGCCGTCTTCCAGGATGTCCACCTCGATGCCCTTCAGCAGCGTGATGCCGTCGAGCTCGGCGTTGAGGCGGTCGATCTCCTCGCACTGGCGGGCCAGCCGCAGGGGATCGAGGCCGTGCGCAACCGTGAGATGGCGCGAGTGCTCGGTGATGGCGAGGTATTCCAGCCCCAGCACCTTCGCGGCGAGCGCCATGTCGCGCACGCTGTCATGGCCGTCGGTGGCGCGGGTGTGGACATGCAGGTCGCCGCGCAGGTCGGAAAACGCCACCAGCCTGGGCAGACGCCCGGCGTGCGCCGCCTCGATCTCGCCGCGGTCCTCGCGCAGTTCAGGCGGAATCCAGGGCAGACCGACACTTGCATAGACCGATGCCTCGTCTTCTCCGGCGACGCGCGCGTCACCGCGGAACACGCCGTATTCGTTGATCTTGAGGCCGCGCTTCTGCGCGATGCGGCGGATTGCGATGTTGTGCGCCTTGGAGCCGGTGAAGTAGCACAGCGCCGCGCCGTAGCTGGGCTGCGCCACCACGCGCAGGTCGACCTGCAGGCCGCTTTTGAGGACGACGCTGGCGCGCGTGCTGCCGGCGGACAGCACTTCGGCCACTTCGTCGTAGGCGGTGAAGCGCTGCATCACCGGGCTGCCGGCGGCGGCGGTGACCAGGATGTCGAGATCGCCCACCGTCTCGCGCATGCGGCGGAAGCTGCCGGCCACCGTCACCTGATCGACTCCGGGAATCGCCTGCAGGAAAGCGGTGAGCGCCTCGGCGTACTGCGCCGCCACCGCCAGCTTGAAGCGCCGAGCCTGGCGGGCATGCGCTTCCACCGCCTGCAGGATGTTGAGCTCGGTTTTTTCGCCGAAGCCGGGCAGGGCGCGGATGCGGCCGTCGCGCGCCGCCCGGTAAAGCTGCTCGACGGTCTGCACCTCGAGGTCGTGATACAGCGCCTTGACCCGCTTGGGTCCCAGGCCGGGAATCTGCAGCAGTTCGGTGACGGCGGGTGGCAATTCGCGGCGCAGACGATCGAGCAGGCTGCAATGTCCGGTGTCGACGATTTCGCGGACCTTGGCGGCGAGGTCATCGCCGATCCCCGGCAGCCGCGTCAGGTCCTCGCCCTTTTCCAGCAGGGCGCGCGCCTCCTGCGGCAGTTCGCCCAGCGTGCGCGACGCGTTGCGGTAGGCGCGGATGCGGAACGGATTGGCGCCCTGGATTTCCAGGCGGTCCGCGATTTCGTCGAACAGGGCAGCGATGTCTGCGTTGTGGACGGGCATGGCGTCAGAGGGGTGAAACGCATCGATTCATCAATCAAGGATAGGGGGCACGGGGCCGGAAGCAATCGCGGGGGACGCTTTCAGGGATGAAATGCGGCTGCGGTTTTCTGAAAAGTGCCGCGTCCGGTCTGCCGGCATTGCCGGCATCCAGACATTTTTTTGTTACTATCCGTGCAGTTAACACGGCTTGTTCATGCCGATGCCGAAGCGCTGTTCCAGACTGGCTGCCGGAGACGTTTGATGGCCTTGATGTTTCACGATTCCGCTTCCTGAGCGTATGCCCGTCAAAAAGGCTGCACCCGAGAAAAAAGCCGTCCCGAAAAAGGTCGAGCGCGCCAAAGCCCCTGCCAGCCGCAGGAAGGCCGCCGCGTCGCCGCCGACCCCGCCCGATGTTGCGCAGCCGATCCAGGCTGTCGTCGGCATGGTTGCCTCGGCAGGCGGCCTGGAGG
>JBAVWB010000124.1:0-8979 GCA_049697615.1 Thiobacillus sp.
GGCCTGGGTCAGGCCGTACATGCCGAGCGCGAGGCCGACCAGGGTGTGGTTGTCGCCGCCGGGCAGGTCTTCTGCGTACAGAGCGAACACCGGCAGGATGAGGAACATGCCGAGCATGCGCAGGCCGAAGATCGCCGCCAGGCCCGATGCGGCGCGCTTTTCTGCGCGGGTCATGCTTTCGGACAGGTCGATGTGGGCCACTGCGGGTTCGGCTAAGTCGGGAAGTCCGTTATATTAGCAGGTTGCGAATTACGCTCGCCGCCTAATCGATGGCCGTCAAACAATGGAATTCATCCGCATCCGTGGCGCCCGCACCCACAACCTGAAGAACATCAACCTCGACCTGCCGCGCAACAAGCTGGTGGTGATCACGGGGCTTTCGGGCTCGGGCAAGTCCTCGCTCGCCTTCGACACGCTCTACGCCGAGGGCCAGCGGCGCTATGTCGAATCGCTGTCGGCCTACGCGCGGCAGTTTTTGCAACTGATGGAAAAACCCGACGTCGACCTGATCGAAGGCCTCTCGCCGGCGATCTCGATCGAGCAGAAGGCCACCAGCCACAATCCGCGCTCGACCGTCGGCACGGTCACCGAAATCCACGACTACCTGCGCCTGCTGTACGCCCGCGTCGGCGATCCGCAGTGTCCGGAGCACGGCATCACGCTCGCCGCGCAGACCGTGTCGCAAATGGTCGACGCGGTGCTGGCGCTGCCGGAGGACACCAAGCTGATGATCCTGGCGCCGCTGGTGGTGGGGCGCAAGGGCGAGAACCTCGAGCTCTTTGCCGAACTGCGCGCGCAGGGATTCGTGCGGGTGCGAGTCGACGGCAAGGTGCACGAGATCGACGCCGTGCCCAAGCTCGACAAGAACAAGAAGCACACCATCGAAGTCGTCGTGGATCGTTTGAAAGTGCGCGCGGATGCCAAGCAGCGCCTCGCCGAAAGCTTCGAGACCGCGCTACGCCATGCCGATGGGCGCGCACTGGCGGTGGAAATGGACACCGAAAAGGAGCATCTCTTCTCTGCCAAGTTCGCCTGCCCGGTGTGCAGCTACGCGCTGCCCGAGCTGGAGCCGCGCCTGTTCTCGTTCAACAACCCGATGGGCGCCTGCCCAAAATGCGACGGCCTCGGCCAGATCACCTTCTTCGATCCGGCGCGCGTGGTCGCCTTCCCGCATCTGTCGTTGGCTTCCGGCGCGATCAAGGGCTGGGACAAGCGCAACCAGTTCTTCTTCATGCTGCTGCAGAGCCTGTCGATGCACTACGGCTTCGACCTCGACACGCCGTTCGAATCGCTGCCTGAACGCATCCAGGACGTGATCCTCAACGGCTCCGGCAAGGAGGCCATCGCCTTCCAGGTGCTGGCGCCGCGCGGCGGCTTCACCACCAAGAGCTATCCGTTCGAGGGCGTGCTCGCCAACATGGCGCGGCGCTACCACGAGTCCGACTCGATGGCGGTGCGCGAGGAACTCGCCAAATACCAGAACAACAAGGCCTGCCCGGCCTGCCACGGCACCCGGCTGCGCGAGGAAGCGCGCCACGTGATGGTCGGCGGCGTGCCGATTTTTGAGGTCAGCGCGATGCCGCTGAAGCAGGTGCTGGTGTTTTTCGAGGCGCTGACACTCGACGGTCACCGCGCGCAGATCGCCGACCGGATCGTCAAGGAAATCGTCGCCCGCGTCGGCTTCCTCAACAACGTCGGCCTCGACTACCTGTCGCTCGACCGTTCCGCCGACACGCTCTCGGGCGGCGAGTCGCAGCGCATCCGCCTCGCCAGCCAGATCGGCTCGGGCCTGACCGGCGTCATGTACGTGCTGGACGAGCCCTCGATCGGCCTGCACCAGCGCGACAACGACCGCCTGCTGTCAACGCTGAAGCACCTGCGCGACATCGGCAATTCGGTGCTGGTGGTCGAGCACGACGAGGACGCGATCCGCGCCGCCGACTACGTGGTCGACATGGGCCCCGGTGCGGGGGTGCACGGCGGCGAAGTGGTGGCGGAAGGCACGCCGGAAGCGATCCGCATGAGCGAACACTCGCTCACCGGGCAATACCTGTCGGGCCGCCGCCGCATCGCCATCCCGAAAGCACGCCGCCAGCCCGATCCCGAACGGCAGCTGGTGGTGACCGACGCCAGCGGCAACAACCTCAAGCACGTGACGCTCAACCTGCCGGTCGGGCTGTTTGTCTGCGTCACCGGCGTGTCGGGCTCGGGCAAGTCGACCCTGATCAACGACACGCTCTACGCCGCCGTCGCGCGCCATCTCTATGGCTCCAGCACCGAGCCTGCGCCGCACGGCGAAATCCGCGGCCTGGAATTCTTCGACAAGGTTATCAACGTCGACCAGTCGCCGATCGGCCGCACCCCGCGCTCCAACCCGGCCACCTACACGGGTCTGTTTACCCCGATCCGCGAACTGTTCGCCGGGGTGCCGGAAGCGCGCACGCGCGGCTACGGTCCGGGCCGATTCAGCTTCAACGTCAAGGGCGGGCGCTGCGAGGCCTGCCAGGGCGACGGCGTGATCAAGGTCGAGATGCACTTCCTGCCGGACATCTACGTGCCGTGCGACGTCTGCCACGGCGCGCGCTACAACCGCGAGACGCTGGAAGTGCACTACAAGGGCAAGACCATCCGCGAGGTGCTGGAAATGACCATCGAGCAGGCGCACGAATTCTTCGCCGCGGTGCCGGTGGTGAAACGAAAGCTGCAGACCCTGCTCGACGTCGGCCTCGGCTACATCCGCCTCGGCCAGTCCGCCACCACGCTGTCGGGCGGCGAGGCGCAGCGCGTCAAGCTCGCGCTGGAACTGTCCAAGCGCGACACCGGGCGCACGCTCTACATCCTCGACGAGCCGACCACGGGTCTCCACTTCGCCGACATTGACCTGCTGCTGAAGGTGCTGCAGCGCTTGTCCGACGCTGGCAACAGCGTCGTCGTCATCGAGCACAACCTGGACGTGATCAAGACCGCCGACTGGCTGATCGACCTCGGCCCCGAAGGCGGCGCCGGCGGCGGGATGATCCTCGCCGAAGGCACGCCGGAGGCGGTGGCCGACAACCCGGCCAGCCACACCGGCATGTATCTGCAGCCGGTGCTGGCGAGACACTGATGGCTGAATCCGTCCGCCTTTCCAAGCTGATGTCCGAGCGCGGGCTGTGCTCGCGCCGCGAGGCCGACAGCTACATCGAAAAAGGACTCGTCTTCGTCGACGGCAAGCGCGTGTCCGAACTCGGCACCAAGGTCGATCCCGATTGCGCAATCCGCCTCGATGCCGTGGCGAACGCACGCCAGGCCGAGCGGGTGACGATCCTGCTGCACAAGCCGATCGGCTACGTGTCGGGCCAGCCGGAACCCGGCTACCAGCCGGCCGTGACCCTGATCCGCCCTGAAACCCTGTGGCAGGACGGGCGCGCCGGGCAGGCGTTTCACCCGACGCATCTGAAGGGACTGGCCCCGGCCGGGCGGCTCGACATCGATTCGACCGGCCTTTTGGTGCTGACGCAGGACGGACGCATCGCCAAACAGCTGATCGGCGACGATTCCGGCGTCGAGAAGGAATATCTGGTGCGGGTCGAAGGCCGGCTCGACGAGCGCGGGCTCGCCCTGCTCAACCACGGTCTGTCACTCGACGGCCGCAAGCTGCGCCCGGCGCGGGTCGGCTGGCAGAATGCCGACCAGTTGCGCTTCATCCTGAAGGAGGGCCGCAAGCGCCAGATCCGCCGCATGTGCGAGCTGGTGGGACTGAAGGTGGTGGGCTTGAAACGGGTGCGCATCGGCCGCGTGCGGCTGGGCGATCTGCCGCTGGGGCAATGGCGCTATCTGCGCGACGACGAGGCTTTCTGACGCGCAGGCACGGCCGCGCCTGCGGTCAATAACTTGTTGTTGGATCGATTTAGGCTTATTAATAATAGGGCGGGCGGCCAGACCCGCCTTCTTTTTCCACTCACACCAGGGAGACTCCCATGCAATCGAAACTTATCGTCGCACTGTTCGCTGCCCTTGCACTCACCGCCTGCCAGAAGGCTGAAGAAGCCGCCGCCCCCGCCATGGAAGAAGCCCAGGAAGCTGCCGGCGCCGCTGCGGAGTCCGCCGCCGACGCTGCACGTTCTGCTGGCGATGCTGCCGGTGCCGCTGCGGAAGCAACGGGTGAAGCCGCCTCCGCAGCGGCTGACGCAACCAAGGATGCGGCTGCCGAAGCAGCTCAAGCTACCGCCGACGCCGCGCAGGAAGTGGCTGACAAGGCCAAGGACGCCGCCAAGTAATTCATTCCGCAACAGGCAGGACAAACAGCCAGGTTCGCCTGGCCGTTTTTTTGCTTCCTATAAACCCGCTGAGGTTTCCGGCGCCGGTTGCGCAGGATGGAAAAAATGCCGCCCCCAGGCAATCAGGTCATCCACAAAGGTATACACGACCGGGATGACCAGCAGGCTGAGGAAGGTTGAAGTAATCAACCCGCCAATGACGACGATGGCCATAGGCGCGCGGAAGCTCGGATCGGTGCCCAGGCCGATGGCGATCGGCAGCATGCCTGCACCCATCGCCACGGTGGTCATCACGATCGGCCTGGCCCGTTTGCGGCAGGCATCCAGCAGCGCGTCCCAGCGGTTCAGGCCATGGTCACGGCGCGCGAGAATGACATAGTCAATCAACAGGATCGAGTTCTTGGTGGCAATGCCCATCAACATGACCAGCCCGATCATCGACGGCATCGACAGCGCGGTACGGGTGATGAACAGCGCCAGAAATGCACCCGGAACAGACAAGACCAGTGCGGCCAGAATGGTCGCGGGCTGAACGAAGCCCTTGAACAGCATCACCAGCACGATATAGATGCACAGCACGCCGGTCAGCATCGCCAGGCCGAAACTTGCGAACAGTTCGTTCATCGCTTCGGCATCGCCTATCGTGGTCTGGGTCACACCGGGCGGCAGGTTCCGGATAGTGGGCAGTGCCATGGCCTGGCTTTCCACCCACCCCAGCGGCTGCTGGTTCAACTCAATCTCGAAGTTGATGTTGCGTTGCCGGTCATAGCGGTCAATTTCCGCGGGGCCGCTGTCGAGGCCAAGCGAGGCGACATTGCCGATCATCACCGGGCCGTGCGTGCCGGGCACGGTCATGCGCGCAAGCAGTACCATATCCTGACGCGCGCCGGGCGGCAGCTTGACGACGATGGGCACCTGACGCTGCGAAAGATTGAGTTTGGCCAAGCCCTGGTCGTAATCGCCGGCCGTGGCGATGCGCAGCGTGTCGGCAATCGAGGCCGAGGTTACGCCGAGGCTCGCGGCTTTTGCGAAGTCAGGCCGCACGACGAGTTCGGGGCGCACCAGGCTGGCGGTGGTGGTGACGTTGCCAATGCCCGGGATGGTGCGCAGCTCGCGTTCGACCTTGAGCGCATGCTCGGCCAATGCCTGGCCGTTTTCGCTTGCCAGCACCAGCACGTACTTCTCGTTCGAACCGCCGAATCCCACATTGACACGCGCGCCGGGGAGCGCCGTAAGCGCTTCACGCAATTCGCGCTCAACGGCCTGCTTCTTGATCCCGCCACGTTGCGCGCGCGGCGTCATGTTGATCGTCAGGGTCGCCTTGCGCACTTCGGCCGCCCCGCGCGGCATGAACGGATCCGATCCCGAGGCCCCCCCGCCCACCGCTGTATAGACCATTTTCACATGCGGATGCTGTTGCACGATTTCACGCGCCTGCTCCGCAACAGCCAGCGTTTCCTTGAAGGTGCTACCCGGCGGCAGGGACAAATACACCTGGGTTTGCGACAAGTCATCCGGCGGGATGAATCCGGTAGGCAGCAAGGGCACCAGGGCGAAGGAGCCGAAAAAGAATCCAGTCGCCGCGAGGATGGTGACCGCGCGGTGCTGCAGGCACCATGCTGCCCATCGCAGATAGAAGCCCATCCAGAACGGCTCGACATGACCCTGCTTCGGCGGCTTCAGAAAATACGCCGCCATCATCGGTGTGAGCATGCGCGCCACGACCAGCGAGAAGAACACCGCAATCGCCGCCGTCCAGCCAAACTGCACAAAGAATTTACCCGGCACGCCGCTCATGAATGCGGTGGGCAGAAACACCGCGATCAAGGTGAAGGTGGTGGCGATCACCGCCATGCCAATCTCGTCGGCCGCTTCCATTGCCGCCTGATAGGGCGTTTTCCCCATGCGAAGATGGCGAATGATGTTCTCGATCTCGACGATGGCATCGTCAACCAGAACACCGACGACCAGCGACAGGGAAAGCAGCGTGACGACATTGATCGTAAATCCCATCAGGTGCATCGCGGCAAAGGCCGGGATCATCGACAGCGGCAGGGCGGTTGCGGCAACCAGCGTGGCGCGCCAGTCGCGCAGAAAGAACCACACCACGATGACCGCGAGGATGGCGCCCTCGATCAGCAGCGACATCGAGCCGTCGAAATTTTCCTGCACCGGGTCGACAAAATTGAAGGCCTCGGTGATGGTGATGTCGGGGTGGGCGGCTTTGAGTCTGGCCAGTTCGGCGCGCACACCGTCGGCCACTTCGACTTCGCCCGCACCGCGGCTGCGCACGATTTCGAAGCCGACCACAGGCTTGCCATTGAGCAGCGCCGCCGAGCGCTGTTCAGCCACGGTATCGGTGACGGTGGCCACCTGATCAAGCCGCACGCTCCGGCCATCGGAAAGCACGATGTCCATGCGCGCCAGTTCGTCGGCCGACTGCACCGTGGCGATGGTGCGCACCGACTGTTCAGCGCCGCCCACGTCGGCGCGTCCACCCGACGCTTCCTGCTGGATCTGCCGCAACTGGCGCGAGATATCGGCTGCCGTTGCGTTCAGCGCCAGCAGCCGCGCAGGGTCGAGTTCGACGCGCACTTCGCGGCTGACGCCGCCCACGCGCGACACCGCGCCCACACCGCGCACGCTGAGCACGCGTTTGGTGACCGCGTTGTCGACAAACCAGGACAAGGCCTCGTCATCCATCCGGCTGGATGCGACGGTATAGGTCAGGATCGGCGATCCGGCCAGATTCGCTTTCGAAATCACCGGGTCGCGCAGGTCGCCCGGCAGATCGGCGCGGATGCGCGATACCGCGTCGCGCACATCGTCCACCGCTTCCTGTGTCGGTTTTTCCAGACGGAACTCAATGGTGACGGTGGCGGTGCCGTCCTGCACCTTGGTGTAGATGTGCTTGATCCCTTGCAGCGTGGCGACGGCATTCTCGATCTTGCGCGCGACTTCGGTTTCCATCTGCGAGGGCGCCGCGCCCGGCAGCGTGGCGGACACCGTCACCGTCGGCAAATCGATATCCGGAAATTGCTGGATTTTCATGGCCTTGAACGCCATCAATCCTGCCAGCGTCAGCATGATGAACAGCAGCACAACCGGAATCGGGTTCTTGATGGACCAGGATGAAACGTTCATGGCCGGGATCCCTTCTATGGTTTCTGGCTTGCTGTCGCCGGCGCATCCACCACCCGCACCACATCGCCATCAGCCAAAAAACCAGCGCCGCTCGCCACCACGCGCGTATCCGCTGCGATGCCGCTGACAATCTCGATTTGATCGCCCATCCGCTGACCCACGGCGACTTTGGTCTGCGCAACCGTGTTCTGATCATCGAGCCGGAATACATAGGAGAACCCATCGCGCAGCAGCACGGCGGACTGCGGCAGGCTTAGGGTATGCGTGCGCCCCAGTTCAAATTCGCCACGGGCGAAGGTGCCGGCTCGCAGGGCATTGCCGGTCTCCGCAACCGGCAGATCGACATACACCAGACCGTTGAGTGTCTGCGGGTCCACGGTGGGCGCGACCATGCGCACGCGGCCCTGGACGCGAGCGCCGTTGGGCGCGGTCAGCGTGGCCGTGACGCCGGGTTTCAGCTTGCCAAGATCGGCTGCGCTCACTTCGGCGCGCCATTCGAGGCGGCTGCCACGAATCAGCCGGAACAGTTCCTGCCCGGGTTGCGTCATCGAGCCGACCGTGGCGGTGCGCGCAGAAATCACCCCGTCATCGGGTGCGCGCACGGCAGTTTGGGCCAGACGCAGCTGCTCTGCCTGCATCCTGGCGCGTGCGGCGTTCAAGCGGGCAAGGGCGGTCTTCTCGGCTGTCAGATACTGGTTGATACTCTGCGCGCTCATAAACCCGGTGGCCTGGTACTGGCGTGCACGGTCGCCGTTGGCACGGGCCTCGGCCAGCATAGCCTCGGCCTCGGCCACCGAAGCCCTGGACTCCGACAACGCGGCGTCCACGCTGTCACTGGAAATACGTGCCAGCACCTGGCCTTTCTGCACCCTGTCTCCCACATTCACCCGCACCTCGGTCAGCCGGAGATTGCTGATTTCGGCGCCGATCACCGCTTCTTGCCAAGCGGCGATATTGCCATTGGCTGCCAGCATCCGGGGCCACTCGACACGCTGCGGCGTGATGGCCATGACGGTCAGTGCAGGTTTGGCCCCCGCTGCTGTCCTGGGTGCGTCTGCAACAATCGGATTCTTGCTCGCCTCGCCCTCCTTCGAATCGTGAGTCATCGTCCAGATAGCAGTTGCGCCAAGCACAATGACAAACACCAGGGCCAGGCGTTTGAATACAGGGGAAAGGGGGGGTACGGAGAATTTCATCGTCAAGTCTTGATGTTCGTCTTGTAACTCTGGTGGGACGACCCGCCAGATTGCGCCAATCGCGCGTGCCAGCCTGCTCCGGATCAATACAGCATGCATTGCTCGCAGGCAGTTTATCCCCAAACCCTACGGCTCGCAGTACCCTTTGCTGCGCGGAACACTGCTTCGCGTCTCAGGCAACTACAATTCGGCAAGTTATATCCGGTTTCACGTGATGGATCGACACACCCATAAGCCGAAAGGCCGCAGCGCAACAGCGGGAGACCCACCGGCGCACGCTCAACGCTTGCTGCTGGAATCCTTCGGCGCCGCGGTTGCTGCAGCCGACCCCGCGGTCATCCTGCCGCCGCACCTGCCCGCGCCGCCGCGCGGCCGCACCC